>JAILBQ010000068.1 GCA_024680815.1 Lachnospiraceae bacterium
ATGGAAAACCGCAGGATCAATTTGCAGATTTTCGCCATGTTCGCGGTGATTCTCGTTGCTTTCATCGGAAGTGTGCTTTTCTATTCCTGGATAAACACTTCCAATGTCAGAGACGCAGTTGAGGCGGAATGCTCCGCGGCCTCCACACGCCTTTCCCAGGTCATCTGTGAGAAATTTTCCTATACCGATATTATATCCGGCAATGTTGACGAAGTCCGTCTGTCCAAAGTGATGGATGAGCTTGATATCGATTCCGATATTGATATATGGCTCGTGGATCATTCCGGAAATATATATATACACAACAACCGTGTGGAGTCCGGCACCCTGTCCGATGAGGACGCATACAATTCCCTGAGCGGGAGCACCATGATTGAATATCATACCTGGCTGGGCAGGTACTCTCCTTTCCTCCTTACACAGCAATATCTGATAATCCGTCCCCTCTATGTGGGAAAAATCTTTCTTCTGCTGAAGCACAGCTGCGCCGGGGAGCAGGCAAAGGAACGGCGTCAGTTCGCCCAGTCCCTGTGTATGGATCTGGTGCTGATTATAATCATCCTGGTCCTGGGCACGAATATTATCTCCGGCTACCACCGTCAGGTCGTCCTCCTTGCCACCACGGACGAGCTCACAAAGCTGGCCAACAGGAAATCCTTCACCGAGGAGTTTAACCGTATAGCCAGACAGGAGGATCAGACCTGCCGTTCCCTTTTCCTTCTGGATATCGACTATTTCAAGCAGATAAACGACCGTTACGGCCATGCCGCCGGTGACGAGGCTCTCTCCTGCCTCTCCGGAAAAATCCTCTCTCTGATGCAGCATCTCCACGGCTTTGCGGGACGCTGGGGCGGGGATGAAATAATAGGAATTGTTCCCTTAAGCGGAGGAAAAGCCGCGGAAGAGCTCAAAGAACTGTGCCGGACCATTTCCGCCCTTTCCTTTCCGGAGGGTTTCACGATGACCATAAGCGCAGGCGTTGCGGACTTTGAAGGAGATGTCACTCTCTCGAAGCTCACCGAACGGGCCGACCGCGCATTGTATGACTCAAAGCGCGGAGGCAGAAACACCGTAACGCTGTTCTGTCATGAGCTTACAGAATCCGATAAAAAGCCTGCGGTAGAAAATCTTTACATTTCGGCTGAAAAATCTTCCGTTTCCGCAGCTTCCCACGACGCACAGAAGGAAGGCGAAGGAGAGGCCCGGGATAAAATTATTTCCTTTGAATATCTGAAAAATACGTTCCTGCCAAGTGTGATTCTGAGTGTCCGGTGGATGGTTCCCTTTGTGGCTGCAGGAGGAATTCTCATAGCCCTGGCTTTCCTTTTTGACGCCGCTTCGGTAAACCTTTCGGCTCTGCCCTTATCCAGGCGTTCGCTCTTCGGCTCCATCACGCCCCTGGCGGCCATCCTTAAGGAAATCGGCTCTGCCACCTTCAACTTCATGCTGCCGGTGTTCGCGGGCTTCATGGCCTACGGAATAGCAGGCGAGGAAGCCTTTATGGCCGGCTTCGTGGGCGGCTTCATGACAATCGAAAGCAATTCGGGCTTTGTGGGCGCCATGATCGCGGGCTTCGCCGCCGGATTTCTCGCGGGAGAAATAAAAAAGTTCACCGGACATCTCCCGAAATTCCTGCGTAAGGCCGCGCCTGTTATGATCTATCCGGTGTTCAGCCTTTTTCTGATGCAGCTTCTGTCCTGGTTTATAATCACTCCGGTTTCCTCTGCCTTAGGCTGGGTCTTTAAAAAACTGCTCGATATGGCCGTGGACGAAGGCAGAATTATCTCCGGAGCCTTCTCGGCAATGATGATGGCAGTGGATATGGGCGGAATTGTAAACAAGACTGCCTATAACTACGGAGTAAGCGGTCTTTCTCTGGGCCGTTCCGTCCTTATGGCTTCCGTAATGGCCGGCGGCATGGTGCCTCCCATCGGAATCTTTCTCTCCATGCTTCTGTTTAAGAAAAAATTCACAGAGGAAGAAAGGGACCGCCGTACCGTTACTCTGTTCATGGGGCTTTCCTTTATAACCGAAGGGGCCCTGCCCTATGTTTTTACCGATTTTTTCCGGGTCATACCCTGCTGTATGGTGGGCAGCGCGGTGAGCGGAGCTCTTTCCTCCGCCTTCGGCTGTGCCCTTCCCGCACCCCACGGGGGCATTTTCGTCTTCCCGGTAATGGGGCATCCCCTGCTCTACACCCTCTCGATTCTTGCCGGTTCCCTTGTAGCCGCGGTTCTTCTCGGCTTTTTGAAAAAAGAAAAAAGCCCTTGACTTTTCTTTTGTTCCGGTTATAATAAACATGTTCTTTTCGCGCTTCAACGCGTTGAAGCGCGAAAAATTCAAAAAAACAGCTACAGGATACGCAAAAATTATAATCAGAAAGGAACCGCCATGAAAGAAATAGCCAAGCTCCTGGGATACAGGAAAGATGTACGGGTCATCGACGCGACGATGCGGGACGGCGGACTGGTCAACGACTTCCGCTTTGACGACGAATTTGTCCGCGCGCTTTACGAAACCAATATCCGCGCCGGTGTGGACTATATGGAGCTGGGCTACAGAGCATCGAAGGAGCTTTTTGACGTCAACCGCTACGGTAAATGGAAGTTCTGCGATGATGAGGATATTCTGGATGTAATCGGCGACAACGGAGAGAAAAAGGTGAAGCTGGCCGTTATGGCCGACGTGGGCCGCTGTGACTACAGAACAGACATCCGTCCCCGTACGGAAAGTCCTGTTGACCTCATAAGAGTGGCCACCTATATAAACACGATTCCCGCGGCCATAGACATGATAGAGGATGCCAAGAGCAAGGGCTACGAGGTCAGCTGCAATCTTATGGCGATTTCCTCTGCCCAGGAAGGGGACCTGAGAGTCGCTCTCGACATGCTGGGCCAGACTCCCGTGGATGTGATCTACATAGTGGACAGCTTCGGCGCCCTCTATCCAGAGCAGCTGGCGAGGCTTTGCGCCCTGTTTATGGAATTCGCCGACCACTACAGCAAAACCGTCGGAATGCACGCCCATAACAACCAGCAGCTGGCCTTTGCCAACACGATAGAGGCGGTGGGCGACGGCGTCAACTGGCTGGACGCCACCTACTACGGTATGGGACGGGGCGCCGGAAACTGTCCGATGGAAAACCTCCTGGGGCTTCTTAAAAACCCGAAATACTCTGTCTACCCGGTAATCAAATTCATTGAAAATTACATGTGGAAGCTTAAGGATGAGGGCGTCGTGTGGGGCTATGATCTCCAATACCTCTTAACCGGCATCTTCAACCAGCATCCCCGCAGCGCCATCGCCTTCACAAAAGAAAAGCGGCGGGATTATACGGAATACTATAAGGAGCTTACCTCCCAGGAATAATGGTTTTTTCCTCCTCTTGTTTTCCGCCTCTGATTACATAAAAAGTATAGAAAAAAACAGGCCGCAGCTTAATGCTGCGGCCTTATTTTTATTTTACCACCCGGATTCTGTACACTCCGTCCAGCTCCCCTATTCTTTTTATTATGTCCTCGGTGAGCGGGCTGTCCAGGTCAAACATGGATACGGCGTTGTCTCCCATGGACTTATTGTTCATCTCGGCAATATTGATGCCCACCGATCCGAAGATCGCGGAAAACCGGGTTATGGTATTGGCCTTGTTCTGATGGAACACGATGATGCGGCTGGCGGTTACGCAGACTCCCATATCGATTTTGGGGAAGTTCACGGAATTATTTATATTCCCGTTTTCCATATAATCCCGAAGCTCCTTGACGGCCATAACCGCGCAGTTGTCCTCGCTTTCCACCGTAGAGGCTCCGAGATGGGGAGTAACTATGCAGCCCTCCGCTCCCACCGTAACCGGATTCGGAAAATCCGAAACGTAGCGTCTGAGCTTCCCGACCTTAAGAGCGCTTACCACAGCCTCCTCGTCCACCAGTTCGTCTCTGGCGAAATTAAGGAGAATTGCGGAATTTTTCATCAGCTTAACCGCTTCGGCCCCTATCATTTTTCTTGTGGATTCCAAAAGCGGCACATGAATCGTTATATAATCGCAGTTTGCGTAGATTTCCTCCACGTTAATCACATGGCGGATGGCCCGTGACAGGTGCCAGGCCGCATCCACTGATATATACGGGTCGTAGCCGTAGACCTCCATACCGAGATTTACAGCCGCGTTGGCCACCTTGACTCCGATGGCCCCCAGCCCTATGACTCCGAGCTTTTTCCCCTCGATTTCCGAACCCGCGTAGGCCTTCTTCTGCTGCTCGGCCTCCTTCGCGATATTATCCTCTCCCTGATGGGAGGAAAGCCAGGCTATTCCCTCGGCAATGCCTCTGGAGGAATAAAAGAGAGCCGCCAGCACCAGCTCCTTAACTCCGTTTGCGTTGGCTCCCGGGGTATTGAAAACCACAATGCCGTTTTTAGCGCATTTATCCAGAGGTATGTTGTTGACTCCGGCTCCCGCCCTGGCCACAGCCAGAAGCTGCGGAGAAAGCTCCAGCTCGTGCATTTTGGCCGAACGCACCAGGACGCAGTCCGCGTCCGCAAAATCATCGCATTTTACATACTTCTCGTCAAACTGCTCCAGTCCCACTTCCGCAATGGGGTTAAGGCAATGATATTTAAACATGCTTTTCCTCAAACTCCTTCATGAATGCAACTAATTTTTCAACACCCTCTTCGGGCATGGCGTTATAAATCGAGGCTCTCATTCCGCCCACGCTCCGGTGCCCCTTAAGGTTCACAAAGCCCGCTTCTTCCGCTTCCTTCACAAAGAGGTCGTTTAACTCCTTCGAATCGGTAACGAAAGGAACGTTCATAAGGGACCTGTCCTTCTTTTCAACGGTTCCCCTGAACAGTGCGGAGGAATCGAGATAATCATAGAGTATTTTTGCCTTTGCCTCGTTCTTTTTCTTTATTACCTCCAGTCCGCCCATATTAAGGAGCCATTTGAACACCAGCCCGCATACATAGATATTGTAGCAGGGCGGGGTGTTATAGAGGGAATCGCTGTCCGCGTGGGTTTTATACATAAGCATCGTGGGGGTTCCGGGCAAAACGTCTTCGCTTATCAGATCCTCACGGATAACCACTATGGTGACTCCGGCAGGCCCCACGTTTTTCTGAACTCCGCCGTAAAGAATTCCGTATTTTTCAACATCGTGGGGTTCGGATAAAAACATGGAGGAAACATCGCTTATTAAGAGCTTGCCCTTTGTGTCCGGCAGGGAGGTATACCTTGTGCCGTATATCGTATTGTTCTGGCAGATATAGACATAGTCCGCGTCCGGGCTTACGGGCAGGTCATCAAGATCGGGAATGTAGGAAAAGGTCTTGTCCTCAGAGGAGGCGATCTTATTGGCCTTTCCGAACTTCGAAGCCTCCGCGTGGGCCTTTTTCGCCCACTGTCCGGTTATGATGAAATCCGCCACCCGGTTTTTCATAAGGTTCATCGGGATCATGGCAAACTGCGTTGAAGCCCCTCCCTGGAGGAAAAGCACCTTATAATTATCCGGCACTCCGACAAGAGCGCGGAAATCCGCCTCCGCGGTCTTTATAATTTCATCATAGACCTTTGACCTGTGGCTCATTTCCATGACCGACTGCCCCGAGCCGTGGTAATCCGTCATCTCTTCGGCACAGATTTTCAGAACCTCCTCCGGCAGCATGGCCGGCCCCGCCGAAAAATTGTAAACTCTGCTCATTTCACTCCAACTCCTTTTCAATACAGTAGTGACAATTTGCGAAGCAAATTGCGTAGCCCGACTCACAATGATTAATTATTTTTCAGTCGGGCCAAGGTCTTCTTCATCGAAGGCCTCCGCTATGGAAGCTCCCGGAGACACCATCGGAAAGACCGAATCGTCCGGGTCGATTACGCAGTCGATGACCACGGGGCCTTCGGCCTCCAGCGCGGCCTTCAGCACGTTTTTAACGTCCTTTCGCTTTGTAATGCGGTAGGCCTTGCACCCCAGTGCTTCCGCCACCTTTACGTAGTCCACCTTATCGGTCAGCACCGTCTGGGAATAGCGCTTTCCGTAAAAAAGGGTCTGCCACTGCCTGACCATGCCCAATACCTGGTTATTGATGATAATATCAATAATCTTTATATTATACCTGCTTGCGGTGGCCAGCTCGTTCATGTTCATGCGGAAGCACCCGTCACCGCCGATGTTGACCACTGTTTTCTCCGGCACTCCGACCTTCGCCCCGATGGCCGCCCCGAGGCCGTAGCCCATGGTGCCGGCTCCGCCGCTGGTGATGAACTGACGGGGCCTTAAGAAGTGGTAGTACTGGGCTGTCCACATCTGGTGCTGCCCCACGTCGGTGGTGATAACGGCCTCCGAATCCGTCAGCTCGTCCAGAGCCTCAATAACATACTGGCTCGTCAGCTTCGACTTATCGTACTTTAACGGATAAAGCTTCTTCCACTCATTTATTTTAGCCAGCCATTCCGGGTTCTTCCTCTCCGCTATACGGGGCAGGAGCGCGTTTAAAACCGCCTTTAAATCCCCAGTTATATGCCTGTCGGAACGGATATTCTTGTTGATCTCGGCGTTATCGATATCTATATGGAGAATCTTTGCCTTTGAGGCAAATTTTTTCGTGTTTCCGGTAACCCTGTCCGAAAATCTGGTGCCCAGAGCAATCAGAAGATCGCAGGAGCTGACCCCCAGATTCGAGGTCTTCGTGCCGTGCATGCCTATCATACCGGTATAGAGAGGGTGCCAGGGGTCAAAGGCTCCCTTTCCCATAAGGGTGTCGCACACCGGGCAGTCGATTTTTTCCGCAAGAGCCGTAACCTCGGCCGAGGCGCCGGACAGAACCGCTCCGCCTCCGAGATAGATAAAGGGCCGCTTCGAATTGTTTATAAGCTTTGCCGCGTCCTCCAGATCCTCCGGCAGGAAATGCCCGGTTCTGACCGGCTCGTGAGGCTTTTCTTTTTTGAAATTGCATTTATCCGCTGTGGCATCCTTTGTTATGTCAACCAATACCGGGCCGGGCCTGTCGTCTCTCGCAATTGCAAAAGCACGTCTTAAGGTGCCCGCCAGGTCGTTAACATCCTTTACAATGAACCCGTGCTTTGTAATAGGCATCGTGACCCCGGCTATATCCACCTCCTGGAAGGTGTCCTTCCCCAGAAGCGGCAGGGCCACGTTGGCCGTTATGGCAACGAGGGGCACGGAATCCATATAGGCCGTGGCTATTCCGGTCACAAGATTGGTGGCGCCGGGCCCGCTGGTGGCCATACACACCCCGACCCGGCCCGTGGCTCTGGCATAACCGTCCGCCGCGTGGGCCGCACCCTGCTCATGGCTTGTCAGGATGTGCCGGATTTCTCCCGAATGCTTATAAAGCTCGTCATAGATATTTAAGATTGCGCCGCCGGGGTAGCCGAACACGGTATCGACTCCCTGTTCCTTCAATACCTCGATGACGATCTCCGATCCCGTAAGTTGCATGTGTTTATTCCCTGATTTCCAGAACCGCGCCGCGGTTGCCGCTTGTCACCATCTTTTCGTAGCGGGAAAGATAACCCGTGGTGACCTTCGGTTTCCTCGGCTTCCAGTTTTTCCTGCGTTCCTTAAGTACCTCGTCGCTGACCTTCACGTTAAGGGAGTTATTCGGAATATCCACTGAAATGATATCCCCCTCCTCAATAAGGGCTATAGGCCCTCCCACGGCCGCTTCGGGTGAAACATGGCCGATGCTGGCTCCCCTGGAGGCTCCGGAAAATCTGCCGTCGGTAATAAGGGCCACGGAATCTCCCAGCCCCATGCCGGCAATGGCCGAGGTGGGATTTAACATTTCCCTCATCCCGGGGCCGCCCTTCGGACCCTCATAGCGGATAACCACAACATCGCCGGGCTTTATCTTTCCGCCGTAGATCGCCTCGATGGCGTCCTCCTCACAGTCGAAAACCCGGGCAGGGCCTTCATGGGTCATCATCTCCGGCAAAACCGCCGAGCGCTTAACCACTCCGGTATCCGGAGCGATATTGCCCTTTAAGACTGCGATTCCGCCGTTGGGCATAAACGGATTGTCAATCGGCCTTATAACCTCATTGTCAAGGTTCACCGCGTCCTTTATATTCTCTCCCACGGTTTTTCCCGTAACCGTCATGCAGTCGAGATTCAAAAGCCCCTTTTTTGAGATTTCCTTCATAACCGCGTAGATACCGCCGGCTTCGTTTAAATCCTCCATATAGGTTCTGCCTGCCGGAGCCAGATGGCAGAGATTGGGAGTACGGTCGGAAACCTCGTTAGCGATTTCCATATTGATTTCCACTCCGGCCTCATGGGCAATGGCGGGAAGGTGGAGCATCGTATTGGTGGAGCATCCCAGGGCCATATCCATGGTCAGGGCATTCATGAAGGCTTCCTTCGTCATTATGTCACGGGGCCTTATGTTCTTTCTGTAGAGCTCCATAACGGCGTTCCCCGCGTGCTTCGCAAGCCTTATTCTCTCGGAATAGACCGCGGGCACGGTGCCGTTTCCCCGTAAGCCCATACCGATGACTTCGGTTAAGCAGTTCATGGAATTGGCGGTATACATCCCTGAGCAGGAGCCGCAGGTGGGGCAGGTATGCTCATCGAAATAGTTAAGCTCCGCCTCATCAATCTTCCCGGCCGCCTTCTCCCCGACGGCCTCAAACATCGAGGAAAGAGAGGTCTTTTTCCCGTGGACGTGACCCGCGAGCATCGGTCCGCCTGAAACAAACACGGTGGGAATATTGACTCTGGCCGCAGCCATTAAAAGCCCCGGCACGTTTTTATCACAGTTGGGAACGCAGACCATGGCGTCGAACTGATGGGCGATCGCCATACATTCCGTCGAATCGGCGATTAAATCCCGGGTCACCAGGGAATATTTCATGCCCACATGGCCCATTGCGATGCCGTCGCAGACCGCGATTGCCGGAAACACCACCGGCATTCCCCCGGCCTCCGCGACTCCGAGCTTCACTGCCTCCACGATTTTGTCAATATTCATATGACCCGGCACGATCTCGTTGTAGGAGCTGACAATGGCCACCATCGGCTTCTCCATCTCCTCCCGGGTAAAGCCCAGCGCATTGAAAAGACTTCTGTGGGGCGCTCTCGCCTCCCCCTTTTTCACATTATCGCTTAACATTTTCCCTCCTTAACCTTTCCGGCAATATAATCTCCCATCTCTGATGTGCTGACCTTCCTGCAGCCTTCGCTCATGATGTCTCCGGTGCGGATCCCTTCCGCCATCACGGCCTTTACGGCCTCTTCCACCGCCGCCGACTCTTCGGAAAGGTCGAAGGAATATTTCAGCATCATGGCTGCGCTTAAGACGGTGGCAATGGGGTTGGCGATATTCAATCCCGCAATGTCCGGGGCTGAACCTCCGGAGGGTTCATAGAGCCCGAACTTTGTTTCGTTAAGGGAGGCGCTGGGAAGCATCCCGATGGAGCCCGTGATCTGGGCGGCCTCGTCGGATAAAATATCTCCGAACATGTTTTCCGTCAGAACCACGTCGAACTGGGCCGGATCCTTCACTATCTGCATCGCGGCATTGTCCACCAGCATGTAGTCGAGCTCGATGTCCGGATATTCCGCGGCGGTCTGAGCCGTAATTTTCCGCCAGAGCCTCGAGGAATCCAGCACGTTTGCCTTGTCCACGAGAGTCACCTTTTTCCGCCTCTTTTCCGCGATTTCAAAGGCCTTCTTCGAAACCCGCCTTATCTCATCCTCGTTGTAGATAAGGGTGTCCACCGCGGTCTCTTTCCCGTCAATCACCTTTGTATAGCGCTCTCCGAAATACAGTCCCCCGGTGAGCTCTCTGACCATGATGAAATCAAAGCCCGCCTCTGCCACCTGTTCTCTTAAGGGACAGGCAGCCTTCAGCTCCGGGAAGAGGAAGGAAGGCCTTAAGTTCGCAAAGAGCTTCAGCGCCTTTCTTATCCCCAATAGCCCGGCCTCGGGACGCTTCTCCGGCGGCAGCTTATACCAGGGAGAGGTCGCGGTGTTGCCTCCTACGGAGCCCATCAGCACCGCGTCGCTTTCCAGGGATTTTTTGATTGCCTCATCGGTCAGGGGAATGCCGTATTTATCAATCGAGCAGCCTCCCATATCAATCTCAGTGTATACAAAGCGGTGGGAAAATCTTTCCCCCACCGCGTCCAGAACCTTTCGCGCTTCACGCACGATCTCCGGGCCTATCCCGTCTCCCGGAATGCATCCGATCTTAAAATCCATAAATCATCCCTCCGGTTCCTTAAGGATCTTTAAAGGATCCCCAAACAGTTTTCTCAGTCAGGTTATTATTTTTTCTCGGTTTTTTCCTTTTTTTCGTCCTTCGAAGGAGCGGCGGCCTGGCTCTGCCCGGGCTTTTCAATCTGGGCTATTGCCGCCTTCTGCATCGGAATCCGGCAGTTTTTATTATTTCCGAATTCAACTATCACCATATCGTCGGCGATATCAATGACCATTCCGTAAAATCCGCTGTTGGTTAAAACGCTGTCTCCCACCTCCAGAGACTCCAGCATGGACTGCATACGGTTTTTTTCCTTCTTCTGGGGCCGCATGATCGCGAAATAGAAAAACGCTCCGATAATGACGATGTAGACAACCATAAGAATCGTGCCGTTCCCGGCCCCGCCGGCTGCCGCAGCCAGCATTGGTGAAATGAGATTCATAGCTCCTCCTTGAATTTTGCTTGTGTAACCGTTCAATTGCCTATTGTACACAAAAAACAACTCCGGCGCAAGCCGGAGTCGTTTTTTCCTTCCTCAGAATGTTACTATTCACAGTAACACTCAGAATTTGTAATCGAAATAATCTTTTTCTTCCAGTTTCTTCTTGAAATCGTCATACATGATGACGCTGTTGCCGTAGTAGACAAACTTTGCACCGCACTTGCATTCGTACTGCACACTCCCCAGATCCGGATCATAGAGCGCCTTTTTCTTGATTCTGTCCCCGTGTTCGCATACCGGACATACGATGCTCTTTCCCTTTGTCGGAATATCGGCCTCCTCACGCACGCCGCCGCTTACATTTTCCAGTTCTTTGTCGTTAATAATCATTTCCGTCATACCCTCCTTATTATTCATCTCGGTCTCCTTTCAACATGATGTTTTCTGTGCCGCGCCCTGCTGCTCTTTAGTACCAGGCTTATGATGACTATCGTTACGATCACTCCTCCCAGGATTATTATGCCTATGAGCCACCAGTTAACTCCCCCGAGGCTCAAAGCCCCGGAATGGTGGGCAAAGGCGTAGGGCGAGAAGCGGTCGGTAAGCACCGTCACGGTCTTCGGATCATCATCCTGATCCTCTAAAACCTCCGTCTCACCGTCGTGATCCCTTACGATGCAGAAGGTCTCACCCGCGGAATAGATCTCCGTGGGGATTTTGAAGGTAAGCTCCACAGGCTCGGCAATTTCGGTCACGATCTCAGGAACCCCGTCTATGGTCTTCACAACGGTTATGGAGAAGATGTTGTCGATCTTTACTCCGTTTACGTTCTTTTGCATTTCCTTAAGACTGTCCTCACCGAGTCCCGGATCCTCCGCCGCGTAGACGCTTACGGATATCTCCTCTCCGGCAAACAGACGGAGCTTCTCATCCTTTGTAAGAACGTTTTGGATAAAGCTCATGAGATTTTTTATCGTCGCGTCGTCCGAAATAGTGTCCGGCTCGATCTCGATGACCTCTGAGGGAGCAGGATAGCGGTTATCTATCACTATATTCAGATACCCCTCGGCGTAGGCTTCGTTTAAGAGTGCCTGCTCTTCGCCGTTATCGATCATCTCCGCTGCCTCTTCGGGCGTTATGTCGAGAATCTGGTATACACCCTCGGCATCGTCATAGCTGTAGTCCTCCACAACCTCCTCCGCGAGCCCCTCGGTGTCGTCCATTCCCACCAGATTCTGCTCCTGGGGGATAACTATTTCGTCCACATTTTCCGCTTCCGTCGCGGCAAGCTTCTGCTCAGCCTCGTATAGCTCGGGAGTCACTATCGTGGAAGCCCTTCCCTCCTCATCCGGCGAGGCGTCACGTACCCTGGCCACCGCGATGGCCGCGGCCTCCTCGGTGGAAATGATCTTATCCATCTTGACAGGGAGCACCGAATTCTGCTTGGGCGCAAAGGCCACCGCAATAGTGTGGTCTTCCTTAACATCATCAAAGGTGTACTGACTGACCGGCGTAATCTGCTTCCCGTCCACGGCTACGGCCAGAATCTCATAGCCGTTGTTCGGGGTTATCAGGAACTTGGCCGAGCCCCCTTCCGCAATCTGGAATTCTCCGGAGGGAGCGATGATTCCGCCCTCGTTTGCCACACCGGAGACGACCTTGTGGGTCTTTACTCCTTCCTTTTCAAACACGGCCGTGAAGGTCACGTCACGGTTTAAGTGCTTTACCGTGTACTCGGAGGAGGTGGTGGCCACCTCGTTTCCTATCATGATGCCTTTGACATAATAGCCTTTTGCTGCCTTGGCCGTAACCTTGACGCTTTCCCCGTCCTTATAGGTTCCCCCGCCCGAAAGGCTTCCGCCCTCGGCGGGCTTGCAGGCCGTGCTGACGCTGTGCTTTTCCGAACGGAACACCGCCGTGTAGGTATGATCCTTCTTTATGTTCTTGACCTTGAATTTCTTATCGGTGCTGACCTGCTTGTCTTTTTCATACCAGCCCACAAAGACATAGCCGTCATTCGCCTTCGCCTCGATGGTTGTGGAGGAATTATAGTCCACATCCACCTCATCGCTCTTATGAAAGTCGTCGCTCACATCCTTGCAGCGGACTCTGCCTCTCTCCTTGTCTTCCGTTTTAACCTTGACGGTGTAGCCGGAATGGATAAACTTCGCCGTGTAGGTCATGTTGGACTTTATAGTGGGCGTTGTAAAGGTAGGGGAGGTGGATACCCTGTTATTGTTTGAATCCAGCCACTCCGAAAACTCATAGCCCTTTTCCGAAACGGCCGTAAGGGTCGCCGTAGTTCCTCCCTGATAGGTTCCGACTCCGGCCACAGTGCCGCTCTTTTTGGGGTCAATGGCCGCTGTTACCGAATAGGAGTCGGTTTTTTTCTGGCTTATAAGTACTTCCGCCGTATCCTTTATATTTGTATCGGCATTGGCGGTTGCGATAACCGTGAGGCTCTTCGCGCTCTCGTCCTCCCCGACAAGGAGATTTCCGTCCGCTTCCAGCTTTGTTCCCGGGGAGGCGTTTCCCTGCAGCTTCCAGGTGACGGAGCTGTCGGAAATATTCGTCCCCTCAACCGCCGCGCTGAAGGACACCACGCTTCCGGGAGGAACCGTGGAGCTCTTCGGGGAAATCTTAACGCCTGTAATCTTCGGGGCCGCGCTTACCACCTTGAGAGAAGCTGTAACGGTCACCTGATTCGCGGGATTAGCGGTATCCACAAATTGAAGAGTTGCGGTATAATCTCCCTTTCCGATCTTCTGATTCCTGGCTGACACCGTGCATGAAACCGAATCCCCGTTACTCAGCTGCCGGTTTATATCCGGGCAGGAAACGTCGAAAACCCCTTCGGGATCCGAGGGAATGCAGGCGAGGGTTACGGCCATGGAGCTTCTGTTACTTACCGAAAAGCTCTGGGGTTTGGGTATCTCGCCCTCGGTTACGGTGCCGAGACTCACACCGCCGGTACTGGCCTCCAGCTTATATACCGGCTCCGGCGTGGGTTCCGGCTCAGGTTCGGGAGCGGGCTCCGGCTCAGGTTCCGGCGCGGGTTCAGGTGCGGGTTCAGGTGCGGGTTCAGGTGCAGGTGCAGGCGCCGGCTCAGGTTCCTGATTCTGCTCCGGCTCCGGGTCGTTAAAGTCCTCTTCCCAGCCGTCCGCGGAATCCCCGTCGTCTTCATCCGCGTAGGCAACGCAGATGTTCCCGAGGATCAGGGTCAGGGCAAGAAGCACAATCAACGCCTGTTTAAATCCTCTTCTGATCTTTTTCCTCATAGATTCTTAAGATTCCTTTCCGGGTCTTAAGTAAGACCCTTTGGCACTGTTTTCTCTCTTCAGTTAATTTATACGATTTTATATCGGATAAGGCAGTTTTTTCTAAATATAGTATGAAATGTTTTTTTATAACTAAATAGGCCGTCCGGCCATTAACGCTGACCGGGCGGCCCGAAAGACTGTTTTATCTGCCGATGAAGGCTTCGAAGCCGGGATAGCAGGCACTGCCTCCCATGGCCTCTTCAATGCGCAAAAGCTGGTTGTATTTCGCCACCCGTTCGCTTCTTGAAGGCGCGCCGGTCTTAATCTGACAGGTGTTGAGGGCGACCGCGAGATCGGCGATGGTGGTGTCCTCGGTTTCTCCGGAGCGATGGGAGACAACGGCGGCATAGCCTGCTGTCTGGGCCATCTTTACGGCCTCCAGGGTCTCGGACACGGAGCCTATCTGATTCAGCTTAATAAGGATCGCGTTGCCGGCCCCCATCTCGATACCCTTCTTAAGGCGCTCGGTATTCGTAACGAAAAGATCGTCCCCCACAAGCTGAACCCTGTCTCCTATCTCCTTCGTCATATACTGCCAGCCTTCCCAGTCCTCCTCATCCAGACCGTCCTCGATGGAGTAAATCGGATATTTCTCAACAAGGCTCTTCCAGTGCTCCACCAGCTCCTTTGAGGTATAGTCCCTGCCGGACTTGGGCAGATGGTAAAACCCCGTGCCTTTGCCGCTCTTCCACTCCGAGGAGGCCGCGTCTATGGCCAGCACAAAATCCTTTCCGGGTTCGTATCCTGCGTTCTTTATGGCCTGAAGAATGTGTTCAATCGTGTCCTCGTCGCTTTCAAGATTCGGGGCAAAGCCGCCCTCATCGCCGACCGACGTGGTGTTGCCCTCTTTTTTCAGCAGGGCCTGCAGGGCATGAAAGACCTCGGCGCACCAGCGGAGAGCTTCCTTAAAGGAAGGGGCGCCTGCCGGCATGATCATGAATTCCTGGGTATCCACGGAGTTGCCGGCATGGGCTCCTCCGTTTAAAATGTTCATCATCGGCACCGGCAGCCTGTTTCCGTTCACGCCGCCCAAAAACCGGTAAAGCGGAATCTGAAGGGAGGATGCGGCCGCCCTGCAGCAGGCAATGGAAACCGCCAGAATCGCGTTAGCCCCGAGCCTCGACTTGTCCTTTGTGCCGTCCGCCTTTATCATTGCCGCGTCTATGGCATAGATATCAGAGGCGTCCATGCCGGAGATGGTGTCGTTAATGACGGTATTGATGTTGTCAACAGCCCTTAACACCCCCTTCCCGCGGTAGCGGCTCTCATCCCCGTCCCGAAGCTCCAGCGCCTCGAACTCACCGGTGGAGGCCCCGCTGGGCGCCGCTCCGAGGCCGACGGTTCCGTCCACCAGGGTGACCTCCGCCTCAACGGTGGGATTTCCTCTGGAATCAACAATCTCACGTCCGGTTACTTTCTCGATCTCCAAATACTCCATCTTCTTAAGCTGTCCTTTCTCGGGTTTTTACTTTTTCGGATTTTCAACCTTATAGGTGCAGGTTAAACTGCCGGAATATTCCCCTTCGCCGTAAATCTTCACCTTGTAGCTTCCGGGAGCCCCGTTGTCGATATCCTCAACAGTGAGATATTTCATTCCGAGATTTTCCGTCGTGTCGGCTATATTCAGCGTACGCTCCACAGTACCGCCGTCTCTTGTGGTAAATGTCGCTCTC
>JAILBQ010000004.1 GCA_024680815.1 Lachnospiraceae bacterium
AGCATGGACGTGACCTATGCCAAGACCAATTCCATGTTGTCATTGGCGGTTCAGTAAGATATAATATAAAAGAGTTGTGTGGCGAGCGGAGCAGTTTTCGGATACACGGCCCTTATTTTCATTCATAACCCGGGAGGAAACACATGATCAAACTGATTGTTGGCGAAAAGGGGAAGGGTAAGACAAAGGTTCTGCTGGACGCGGTGAACGAAGCGGCAAAGGAAGCCAAAGGAAATATTGTGTTCATCGACAAGGACAAGTCCCATATGTATGAGCTGAAAAACACTATCCGCCTTGTCTGTATCACCGACTATTCCGTCAGATCCACCGACGGCTTCGAGGGCTTTATAAGCGGTCTTATTGCGGCCGATCATGATCTGGAAAAGATTTTCATTGACGGTTTTTTAAAGATATCCTCTGCAGCGAATGCCGAAACAGCTGTAGAGCTTTTAAAAAAGCTTGATGAATTAAGCGACAGATTTGATGTGGAGGTAATTATCAGCGTTTCGCTTTTAAAGGACGAGCTGCCTGACGACTTGAAGCAGCGTGTGATAGAAGCGCTTTAAATACTATGGAATCACCGGCTGCCGCGCTTGACACGGCAGCTTCTTTTTTGAAGGTTTATGGCAGAAAAAAAACGCAAACACAGGAAACATTCGGAGATACCGTCTGAGAACGTTACGCCCATGCGGCATCCGATCAATCTTAATATCGGTATCCTCCTTTTTCTGGCTCTTTTCATATATATAATTATAATGGTTGTTCTCTCCCTGAAGGCGAAACGGGTCATCGGCTATGAGGTTCGCGAGGGGTCTTTAGCCGTCAACAATTCTTTTGAGGGAATCTGCTTACGCACTGAACATCTTTACCCTGCCGGAGCCAGCGGCTATATAAATTTTTACGCCAGGGAAAACGCCAGGGTGGCAAAGGGCGAGCTGGTCTACTCCGTCGACGGGAGCGGGCGTCTTTCCGGTATGATATCGGAGGGAGATTCCGTTAACGGGGCGATCCTGTCAAACGAGGATCTTAAAGAGCTCAAAAACGAGGTCATTTCCTGGCACGCTTCTTATACGGATCGGGATTTTTCCGAGGTGTACGGCTTTAAAACCCAGATCGAGGGGACGGCATCCAAGCTTATCAATTCCAACGCCATGCGCACCATCAGCTCCCTTTCCGGCAATTCCGTCATCAATGACGCCGTGAAGCTGGGATATTCCGCCGACAGCGGCATTGTGGTCTATTCCTGGGACGGACTTGAGGATCTTACAGCCTCCGGAGTCAATGCCTCCCTGTTTGACAAAAGCCGTTACAAACAAAGACAGATCGCGGCAAACACCCTGGTCGGGGAAGATGAGCCTGCCTACAAGCTGATTACCGAAGAAAACTGGTCGGTGGTCATCCCTGTTGACGAAGAGCGGCTGGAGGAGTTCAGAAACCTTAAATATCTGAACGTGCGCTTCCTGAAAAACGGTTATACCTCCTGGGGGGCTGTTTCCGTTCTTGAAAATGATGACGGAAGCTACCTGAAGCTGGATTTCACCAACTCCATGATAACCTTTGCCGGAGAAAGGTTCTTAAATGTGGAGCTTCTGGCCGGGGAGACCACGGGCTTAAAGATCCCCAATTCCGCAATTGTCACAAAAGACTTTTTCATCGTTCCGGAGGATTTTCTTACCAGAGGAGCCGAGGGCCTGGACGGTGTCATGAAGCGCACCTATCTCGAGGACGGCGGAGAGAGCACTGAATTTATACGCACCAGCGTCTATTACAGGGATTCGCTCGGAGTCTATCTCGATAAGGAGGTCTTAAACGCCGGCGACATTCTCTTAAAACCGGATTCCTCCGAGACCTTTACGGTAGGAGAAACAAAGTCCTTAACCGGAGTATATGACATGAACTACGGCTATGCCGACTTTACTCGTATAGATCCGTTGCTTTCCAATAAAGAATACACCATAGTATCCGCCAGCTCGAATTACGGCCTCAACGTATACGACCATATCGTCCTGGACGGAGAAAGCGTCAAAAATGAAGACTTTACACAGTAAACCTGAAAAAGTCAAACGGGCCTGCGACCATAGGTCGCAGGTTGTTTTGCGTAAAGAATTGTCGGGACAAATTTATTTGTCCACGCGATTCTTTACGCAAAATACAGGCAGCGCAGCTGCCAGTACCCGTTTGACCTTGGAAGGCAGAAAAAACGAGTAAGAAGCGCGACAGCGCGGATTGCGAGTTTTACCAGCGTTGCGGGAGCAGCGCAGCTGCGCAGCAACGCGTTGCAAAATCACTATATATATCACAGAAAGGGTTCCCCATGATTAAGGAAAATCTTGAAACCGTCAGAAAAAACATAGCCGAAGCCTGTGAGCGCTCAGCCCGGAAGAGCGATGAGGTTACTCTTATCGCGGTAAGCAAAACCAAGCCTGTGGAACTGATAATGGAAGCTTATGAGGCCGGAGTCCGCGATTTCGGTGAAAACAAGGCCCAGGAGCTGGCGGCAAAATACGAGCAGCTGCCGAAGGATATCCGCTGGCATATGATAGGGCATCTGCAGCGCAACAAAGTCAAATACATTATAGATAAGACTGTGCTTATTCATTCCGTGGATTCCCTTGCTCTGGCGCAGGAGATAAGCAGACAGGCCGTGAAACATTCTCTTACGGCGAATATTCTGGTGGAAGTTAATATTGCGGATGAGGAGAGCAAGTTCGGAGTACCCGCCTCCGAAGCCGCCAAATTAGTTGACGAAATAATTAGTTTACAAAATATTTCCGTCCGCGGACTTATGTGTATCGCTCCGAATGTTACAGATTCTAAACAAAATAGAAAATTTTTCAAAAAATTATGTAAATTAGTTGTTGACATAAATAAAGTTTTGGTACATAATACACCTATGACAGTTTTGTCTATGGGGATGACGGGAGATTATCAGGTGGCCGTCGAGGAAGGTGCCACAATGGTAAGGGTCGGAACCGGAATATTCGGAGAGAGAGATTACAATATTTAGCGCATACTTCTCCTGTATGCGCGGAGCGCTTTTAAGAGACGCGCAGGAGGATCTGAGGATGGGATTTATTGACAAGCTTTTAAACTCTATGAAACTCAATGACGATTATGATGATTATGATGACGATGAGTTTTATGATGACGATGACGAGGATACCGTAGAGTCCAGGAGAAAGTTCGGGCAGAAGGAAGAGCGCATCGAGGAAGAGGAAGCTCCGGCAAAATCCAAGATCATGTCCATGCGTCAGGTCAAGAAAAAGGCTCAGGGCGGAAATAATATGGAAGTCCGTATGATGAAGCCCGTGTCCTTTGACGATTCAAGGAATGTGATGCGGGAGCTTTTAAGCGGCCGTACGGTTGTAATGAATCTGGAAGGCCTGAAGGTTGATGAGGCGCAGCGGATCTTTGACATAGTCTACGGCGCGGTGTTTGCTTTAAACGGCAGCATGCAGGATGTTTCACAATGTATCTACATTGCCGCACCGCATAATGTTTCACTGTCAGGCAATGAAAGAGAGAGCGAACCCGAGGAGCGCTACAGCGCCCCAAAAGCAAGAGCGGTGGGAAGCCGCTTCTAATCCGGTACCGAACTGTAAATGGCGGTATAGATTCCAGTATTCTTCATAAAATGCCGCGTTGATTTCGTATTTTTCATGTGTTAAGATTAGGCGATGCTCATGCATCGCCTTCTCTGTTTTCAGGGCTGATCCTTAAGAATATCCGGAGAGAACAGATGTCTGAAAGGCTTCATATTAACAAAACCGAATCCGGAGATGCGTATGATATCGTTATTTCCGGAGATTATAATAAGCTGCCGGAGGAGATTTCCGCCCTTTCCACCTTTACCCGGCTCTGTATAGTTACCGACAGTAATGTTGGTCCTCTTTATGCCGGAAGGCTTCAGGAGATTCTGCGTCCCATCTGCGGGGAAATTTATATTTATACTTTTCCTGCAGGAGAGAAAAACAAGACACTCTCAGAAATAGAGGGCCTTTACTGCTTCCTTATGGAACATCGCTTTGACCGGAAGGATATTCTGATAGCTCTGGGAGGAGGTGTTGTCGGGGACATGACGGGGTTCGCGGCTGCCACGTACTTAAGAGGCATACGCTTTGTACAGCTTCCGACAACCCTTCTTGCCGACACAGATTCTTCCATAGGGGGAAAAACCGGCGTAGACCTTCGTTCCTACAAAAATATGGTAGGGGCATTTTATATGCCGTCCCTTGTATACATTTCTCCCGGTGTTCTTTCCACTCTGCCTGATCGGGAGTTTTCCTCGGGAATGGCGGAGGTTGTAAAGCATGCCCTTATAAAAGACCGCCTTTATTTTGATTTTCTTTCCGGCAACAGGGATAAGATTACGGCTCTTAATCAAACCGTGCTGGAGGAAATGATATTTAAAAGCTGCCGGATTAAGGCCCGGGTCGTGGAGGACGATCCGAAGGAGAGCGGAGAACGGGCGGTTTTAAATTTCGGACATACCCTGGGGCATGCCGTTGAAAATTATATGAATTTCAGCCTGACCCACGGCGAGTGCGTTTCCCTGGGGATGGCTGCCGCCCTTGATATTTCCCGAAGCAGGAACTATATTTCCGAAGACGAGGTAAATGCCGCAAAAGACCTTCTTGCTGCTTTTTCTCTTCCGGTAAAGCTCGGCAGGAATACTGACACCGGAAAAATCCTGGAATTAAGCAAATCGGATAAAAAGATGGCCCGTAATAAACTCCGCTTCATTCTGTTGAAGGAAATCGGTCTGGCCGTGATAAAAACCGATGTCACGGATTCGGAGATAGAGGATTCACTTAAAGGTATTCTTGAGTAAGAGGTTAGTGATGATTTCCAAAAAAAGAACCGTAGTATTTCTTATTATCGATATCTGTCTTATGTCCCTCCTCGTATGGCTGGATCAGTTTACAAAGACTGTTGTGAAAGCCTCTCTTCAGGGAAACGAGCCCTTAAGCCTGATAGGGGACTTCGTAACCTTCCGTTATCTTGAAAATACCGGAGCGGCCTTTTCGATTCTTCAGAACCGGAGAATTTTTTTTCTGATTGTGGGAACGCTGTTCGTCGTGGTGATCATCTTTTTTCTTGTGCTTATCCCTCCCACGAAGAAATACCTTCCGCTGCGGGGGGGCCTGTGCTTCCTGGGTGCCGGAGCTGTGGGAAATATGATTGACCGCTTTTTTCTGCATTATGTTGTGGATTTTATAAGCGTCGGAACCTTCCCGGTCTTTAATGTGGCGGATATTTATGTGACGGTTTCGACTGCCTTTCTGATAATTCTCGTGCTTTTTGTCTATAAGGATGATGATCTGGACTTTAAAAAGGCCCGCCATCCGAAACTCCATTCTTCAATGCTTCCCCCGGAGGAAAACCCGGACTCCGGGTCTGAAAAGTCATGACCGGAGAATACTCTTTCTCTGTTCCGGAGGAATCGGACGGACTGCGGCTTGACGTATATCTTTCCGAAGAGCTGTCCGAAATTTCCCGTTCCTATATCTCAAAGGTGATCCGCTCCGGCGGCGTTTTTTTGCGGGACAGGGCCGGAAAGGCCTCTGACAGGGTGCGTTCCGGCGATTCCGTGCGCTTAAGCCTGCCCGAAAACTCTGTTCCGGAGGTCGAAGCCGAAAATATTCCTCTGGATATTCTCTATGAGGACGAGGATGTTATCGTCGTAAACAAGCCGAAGGGTATGGTGGTGCACCCGGCTCCCGGGCACTACACGGGGACTCTTGTCAACGCCCTTCTCTGGCATTGTCATGATTTAAGCGGCATAGGCGGAGTTTCCCGCCCCGGTATCGTTCACCGGATAGACCGGGATACCACCGGATCCCTTCTGGTCTGCAAAAATGATTATTCCCACCGGAAAATATCGGAGGCTCTGAGGGAACATTCCCTTACCCGGCTGTATGAAACAGTGGTTTACGGGGGCTTTTCCGAGGAGGAAGGGGTTATAGATGCCCCGATCGGAAGGCATATACGGGACCGAAAGCGTTTCGCGGTGTCAGCCGACGGCCGGAGGGCAGTTACCCGCTACAGGGTTATAGAGCACATGGGAAATTATACCCGTCTGGAATGCCGCCTGGAAACCGGCCGCACTCATCAGATACGTGTTCACATGGCTCATATAGGACACCCTGTAGTAGGAGATGAGTTGTATTCAAAAGCGTCTTTTCCTGTGCGTACCGACGGGCAGGTGCTCCATGCCAGAACCCTTGGATTCTGCCAGCCCCATACCGGGGAATATATAGAAATCGAAGCTCCGCTTCCGGAATATTTCCGAAAAGTTGTGGAGTACATTCTGAGCAGACACAAAATATAGTAAAAAAAAATTTTCATACACTTTATGTCACCTCTTTATTTTTTCTCCTTTGTAAAATACGACACATAATTTTCACGTTAAATTTTTATGCAAACGTGATAGAAAATATGTTCGATTGTATCTGCGGAAATATAGATTATAATTGAGTTACACTTTATTTTCCAATAAGAGTAATAGGAGGTGTGGAGAAGTGAAAAAGTTTTATTCGGCCCTGATGGTCGCTGCGATCAGCGTATTATTTGGGGTACAGGCTTTTGCGGCGACCCCGGAGCAGGTTGCTGCAGCTCAGGCAGAGGCGATTCTGGAAGGGACTATTGATAATGCCGCCAATCAGACCAATGCCATGAAGAAGGTTGCTGCCGATGCCATCGGAACAGCTACGAAGAATGCCATCGATGCCCGTTATGCTTCCAATATTCAGAACGGGAATGCCAAGGTGGCGGAAATGAATGCGGCTGCTCAGGCCGATGCTGCAGTTCGTGCGGCGAAGGAAGCTGCTGAGCGTAAAGCTGCCGCTGATGCCGCGGCTATTGCCGGTGCGCAGAAGCTTGCAAACATTCAGAAAATGAATGCTATCGAAACCGAGCAGGCTGCCAAGATTGCAGCTGCGAAAGAACAGCTTGCCAAAGCCCAGGAAGCAAAGGTTGCCATTGCAAATGACAATTGTGCAAAGATTCAGGCTGAGGCCGACGCAGTCAAGGCTGAGTATGAGGCGAAGAGGGCAGCTACTGATGTAGTGATTCAGCAGGCCTACGACGCCAAGATCGCTTCGATCAACGGCAATCTGGCCATTATCCAGAATCAGCTGCAGGAGAATGCTGCTGCTCAGATCAAGGCCACCAATGCCACTGCTGCTGCAAATATCGCGGCTATCGAGGCCAAGTATCAAAATGAGATCGCCGGATACGCTGTTCATAACCTCAATTATCAGGAGGGTGTGACTGTACAGATCGCGGCTGTCGGTATCAACAATCCTAACGTATTAAAAGAAGCAAATTACAAGATTGCCTGTGAGCGCCAGACGAAGAATATGAATGACGCGATTATTGACGCTGCCACTCATATCGGAAGAGCAGAAATCTATGCTGCAAGGTCTGCGGCCCTCACTCCCGCTGCGGCTGCCGCTGTTGCAGAGTGCAAGGCAACGCTTGATAAAGGCGCCGTAGTTATTAAGGCTGCCAAGGATAATACAAAGAAGACAAAGGAAATGGCTGACAGCACCGTGAATGCTTTCAAAGCATCCGCCGAAGCCATGGTTCCCGCTTACATCAGCACCACCGCTGCCGCGGCCGGAGCTAAGGAAGCTGTTACAACTGCAAACGTTGAGGCAGGTATTGCCCGGTTCAATGCCGAGTGTGCGAAGTATGTGCTTGGCCGTACCGTGATTCGTGCCGCCGCTACCGAGCTTGCTCAGGCTACCACAAACCAGTATCTGGCCGGAGAGCTTGGCAAGATCGTTGACCAGGCGCAGAAGAATGCTGCCGCTCAGGCCGGAGTAGCTGCCGCTGCCAAGGATCTGGCTGCTGCCCAGAAGAATCTGGCAAATGTAATGAGTGCTCAGGCTAAGGCTGCAGAGAATGCACGTGATGCCACGGTTGCAGGAACAAAAGCTGCTCTTATAGCTCAGGATGCTGCCGCAACAAAGCTTATCGTAAATGTTTCCGATGCTACGAGCGTTGCACAGTTCGCAGCGGCCATGTCCATTGCCGATCCGTTCTGTGCTCAGTACATCGTTGCGTCCACACCTGGACATATTCAGTGGATGCGTGATCTTTCGGTTGCGAAGTATCACGTAAAGACTACTCCCGCGAAGCTGTTCTAAGCTAAGAAGCTTTCGGAGTATGCATTGACGCATTTCATGCCGCCAGAGTTGGAAATCTTCCGCTCTGGCGGCTTTTCTGTAAAAAACGAGGCAGAAACCGGCGAAATAAACAAATGTTCGGATTGCACTTATGAGAAGATAACGACAGATATTTTAATCGTTCAACAACCGGGGCTTTGTTCCGGAAAAGTTCGCAGAAATAACACTTTTTTGAATAAATAACACACGAACCGCATACAATAGCAAATGTTATGAAAAGGAGCCGTGAGAGCTATGAATGAAAATCAGGAAAACAATTCTGCCCCCAAAAAATCAGGCGGTGTTGAGGTTGTTAAAACAATTATTCTCGGCATATGTATTGTCGCCAGCTGCGTGGCCATAGCTTTCGGGCTTTCGATGTTTCGTTCCGGCGGCGAGCATTCCATCGGAGCAACGGGCTCGGCCAGTGTGGATTTTGAATCCGACCTGATAAAATGGGGCGGACAGTTCAAAACCCATGCAGATACTTCAAAAATCGCATATAAACAGATAAAGAAGGACGCGGACATAGTCAGGAAGTATCTGGAAAATAACGGTATACTTCCGGAAGAACTGGTCTTTTCTTCAATTGATATTACGGAACGCACGAAGGACGTTTATGATGAAGAGGGAAATTACAAGGGATATGTGCCTGACGGCTATGATCTGTCCCAGACGGTAACCATAGTTTCCGAGAATATCGACGGAGTGGAACTGATTTCCAGAGATATTTCGAGTCTCCTTGATTCGGGGGTGGAGTTTACCTCCTGGTCACCGGAATACTATTATACGAAGCTGGATGACCTTAAACTGGATCTTATTGACCAGGCTTCCGAAAACGCAAGGGAAAGGATAGATATTATCGCGGCAAATTCCGACGCGAAGCTGGGCATGCTTAAAAATTCGAGTCTGGGGGTATTTCAGATTACAGCAAGAAATTCCGGCACGGGAGATTATTCCTATGACGGAGCCTTTAATATAAGTTCACGCGAAAAAACAGCGACTATTACGGTCAGGCTTGAGTACGATTTGAAGCTGTTTTAATAAGTCTTCTCGAAAGCTTCGATATAATCGGAGATAAGCCGGGCGGTACCGTCAATTCCCAGAACGGAGGAATTGACCGAAAGATCGTAGGTTTCTATGTGCCCCCATTTTTTGGAGGAATAATAATTGTAGTAGCTTTTACGCTGCTTATCTTTTTTAAGAATCATATCCCTGGCTTTTTCCGGCCGGTCCAGATCCGGGAAACGCTTCATTACGCGTTCGATCCTGTCCTCAAGTCGGGCATAAATAAATATGTTTAAAACATTCTCCATATCCTGGAGAGCATAGTCAGCGCAGCGGCCCACTATAACACAGGGGCCGTCGGCCGCTGTCTTTTTTATCGTGTCGAACTGGGCCAGGAAAACCTTGTGGGATATGGGCATATCCACAAAGGCGGAGGAATTGTAGCCGAAGGAATAGGTGTCCATTACGAGATTGTACAGAAAGGAGCTGGTTGGACGCTCGTCCTGATGCTCAAATATCTCCTCGCACATTCCGCTTTCCTTCGCAGCCCTGGTCAAAAGCTCCTTGTCATAACAGTGAATGCCGTATTTTTCAGCAATCTTTTCGCCAATCTCCCTGCCGCCGGAGCCGAACTGCCGTCCGATGGTAATAATGGTATTCATAGGAATGCTCCTTTCTCTTTTTTATTATAACATTTTTTTGACGCATTAAACATAATATGATAGGATAAATAAGTTTTCACTTTAATCTGTTGCTCTGGGAGGAATTCTTTATGAATGTCCTGTTTTCCAATCTGTTTTCCGGGCCTGCCGGAGAGGCGCTCTTTAATGTGCTGAAGGCTTTGAGCGGCCTCATGGTTATTGCGGCATGGATTCTTTTACTGGGAGCCGCGGTCAATCTGTTTTTCGGCTTCCGTTATTCCCGCCTGGCCGGTTTTGTAAATGTATTCGCGGTCTGCGGTCTTGCCGGCGGCATCTCCGGAGTTCTGCTCACAAAAGGTTCGGCAGTGGGCTTTTTTATCGGGATGCTCTTAATAGGCGGAGGGGCGGTGGCGCTTTCATGGCGGTTTCCCCGGGCAGGCATCTTTCTTGACGGCTTTTTATGGGGATTTTTTCTCCTGGGCTTTTTGCTGATTTTCGGCGGAAACCGGACGAGCGCGCTGATTCTCGGAATAGTGGGAGGTCTTGCCATGGGCTTTGCCTCCTGCTTTATGGATAAAAAGTTTCTGGTTGTCAAAACAGCGGTTCAGGGCGGCTCGGTCTGCGGAATATTGATAGGACTTCTTTTCTGGCATCTTCTGCTGGGGCTGATTTTATCCGTGGGTCTCTCCGTCGCCGGCATTGTGGTGCAGCTCCTGCTGCAGCGGTTTCTCCCTGAAAAAGACGGCAGCGGAAAAGAAATGGAAGAGGAGGCTTCAGGGGTGGTCTCGGAAGAGCCTCTGCCCAGAGTCGGAAATCCTGATCTTTTTGTGGAGGATATACTAAGAGAGCTTCCCTATGTTTTTTCAGAGGATATTATGCTTCAAATGAAGGCTCTTCCGGAATTTTTCCCGGACGGGACCTGGATCTGCGCCTGCGGTCAGAGGAGCGGGGCTGAGCAGTGTCCGCGCTGCGGTCTGGAAAAAGAGGACGCCGACACGAAATTAAACTACAGATATCTTAAAGAACACAGAACCACGAGGCTGAATGTGGAGAAACGTATGGGAGGAAGCATGCCCGTTGTTGGAAGAGTCTCGGAAAAAGGGGAGGATGAGACAATGGGAGAGGCTTTAAACAAAGAAACCGATGCGGAAACAAAACAGGAAAATTCCGTTTCCGGAACAAACGCCGCCGGATTGACGGAAAATGCTGCTGCCGCCGCGGCTGGTGCCGTTGCTGTCGCGGAAATCGCGGCTCCGGCTGTCGAGAACCCTGCCCCTGTTGAGGAAAATCCGGCTCCGGCTGCTGAAAATCCCGCGCCTGTTACGGAAAACGCGGCTCCGGCTGCTGAAAATCCCGCACCGGATAACGCGGAGGCCAAAAAGGAGGAAGCTGAAATAAGCGAAGGCGATTCTTCCGTAAATGACGGAGGTGCTTCCGGGGCTCCCGAAAGTGCTCAGGACGGCGAATCGAAGGGAGATGTCATTCCGGAGAAGAAGAATACCGGAGCATCAGTAAGAAAATCCAGAAAAAAGAAAAGGGCTGAGCGAAAAAATAAGGAAGCCGCGAAAAAAGAGGATGAAGTAAAGGAAGAAAAGGAAGAAAAGGCCGAAAAGACAGAAGAAAAAGAAGAGAAGGAAGAGAAGGAAGAGGCGCCGAAGACTCCGGAAGAAAAGCCTGCCGAAGAGGAAAAGAAAGAAGATAAGGACAAAAAGACGGAGGGAGATAAAAAATCCGAAAAGAATAAAGCGGATAAAAAAATCAACAAACTCCTTCTTCTGATTATTCCGGCAGTTGTGGTACTTCTGGGGATTATCGGGCTTGTAATATACCTGAACCGCTCCGCTATCGAAAGCATACGTTTAAACTTCAAGGCAGCCTCGACGCAGGACTCCAAAGAAAAGTCGGAGCTTTATACCGATGCGATTGAGATAAAGGAAAACGCGGATTCCTGGATAGGGCTTCTTGAACTTGCCCTGGAGGAAAAGAACCGCAAGCTTGCGCTTTTATGCGTTGACCATCTGGAGGAAAATTATCCGAATAATTTAAAATACCGTCAGCTTAAAAAACAATATGCCCCTGCTCCCCCCACAAGCTCCCTTAAGGACGGAACCTATAACAACTGGGAAGAGCTCAGCTTAAGCGCCGGAGAGGGAGATATTATCTATTTTTCCGTAAACGGCGGAGAACCCTATCAGTACAAGGGGAGCGTCGCCATGAACAGAAACGGGGACTATACGATTAAGGCATATGCGGAAAATGATCTGGGACTGAAGAGTGACGAAGCGAGCTTCCATTACCTGTTTGAAGCCGTGATGCCGCAGGCGGTAACTTTTGACCATGAAAGCGGGGAGTATTTCGTGAATCAGACCGTGGCACTTTCCCAGCCGGACGGCCTTGAAATTCATTATACGGTGGACGGAAGCGAGCCGGATGCTTCAAGCCCTGTCTATACCGAGCCTCTTGTCTGCGGAAGAGGGCTTTCAATAATCAAGGCAAAAGTCTTTGGCGCCGACGGAGTTCCTTCGGAGACGTCAACCTGCGAAATCGGAATCCACGGAGAGATTCGGGGCAACGCCATCCGTTTTTCCGAATCCGGCTATATCTGCGATTATTTTGCCTCAGACAAGGGACTGTGCCGGTATGACACCGCCGGCAACCTTATTGATGTCATAGATCCGAAAGAAGCCAGAGGCCTTCGTTTCCAGGACGGAATGCTCTACTACTTTTCCGACGGATTTCTTAAGCGCTATGAAGAAAAAACCGGTAAGATCGATGCTCTTGCCAAAGCCGGAGCGGATATGTGCGCCGTTGCCGACGGGAGGATATATTTTGCCGAGGTGGGCGGGCCTCTTATTTCAGCCGCACTGGACGGAAGCGACATGCAGGATCACGGCGGCGAAATGACAAATCTCGACTACCATGACGGCGTGCTTTATCTGGCGGAGCCCAACAGGGTTTCGAAGCTTTTAGCCGACGGTTCCTTTGAAACCATCTTCACAAGGTCAGCTTCTGAAGATGAAGATGCTGAAGAAGGAGAAGAAGGAGAAGGAGAGGAAGAGAACGAGGAAAAAGAGGAGGAGGGAGAAGACGTTACACTGACTCCCATAAGGTCGATCTTGGCTGACAGTGAAGGGATTTATTTCACTTCCGACGGCCTTTCCATCTATCAGAACGGCCAGATAGGCACTCTTGTTGAGGGCATTTCAGAGATTGACCGCAAAGAGCCCAAAAAAGGCAAGGCCGGTTCGGGCTCGGAGCATCTGCGTTACCCCGAAAAGCTTTGTACCTTTGCGGGCCATCTCTGCTTCCGTTACTGCGATGAGGTTTCAAAGTACTCCATAGACCCCGAAACCCTGGAAAAAACCGACGAAGAGACAGAACGGAAGGGAAGCGTATATACCTACGACCTGGAAAGCGGTGAATTCCGTTCAATAGCCGGTTCCGACTTTTTCCCTGTTTCCGACGGATATTTCACCTATTCTCCCGAAGCGGAGGGATTTATCAAGCTGGATTTTGAAAGCGCGCAGATTGAAGTCGAGGGAGAAGAAGAAGCTTCCGAATGAGTTACGACGATTTTCAAAACAGTCAGACTCAGGACAGGGAAAGACTGCGCCGCCGTATGCAGGAGCGCAGAAGAAGACAGCGTGAGATTCGTATAAAAATTGCGCTTCTTTCGGTTTCAGCCGTTGTTATTCTGGCGGGAACCCTGATTCTTCTTGTTCATCTTTTCCGTTCAAAAAACTCCGGGGAAAATAAAGGGCAGAAGACTGAGGTTGTTGCCCTCGAACCGGAAGAAAGCAGTGAGATCCCTGAGGAATATTCTGAAGAGCTTCCGGAAGAGGATCTCGTTATCGAGGAAGACACCCCGGGCGGAGAGGAAGAAAATCAGACAGGAGAAGGGGAGGACTCAGACTCCGAAGGCGAATCTGTTTCCGATAATACCCCTGAGGGATTCTTTAGAGGCTATTCCCCTGTGTTTACCGGCGAAACCGCCCAAATCCCTGATTCCATGACTGAGAGTGTCTACGGAATACTGATTGATATTTCAACCGGTAACGTTGTGGCGGCGAAAAACGCTGATGAAGTCATGTATCCCGCGTCCATGACCAAAATTCTCACGGTGCTTACGGCGATGGAATACGAACCGGATATGGACGATATCGTGACCATGACCGATGAGATCGCTCAATATACTTATGATCATGACTGCTCCAGAGCAGGTTTTTCGGTTTCGGAAAACATCCCCGTCAGGGATCTGTTTTACGGAACTATCCTTCCCTCCGGGGCGGACGCGGTGCTTATGCTTTCGAACTATTGCACGCCTGACCGGGAAGAATTTGTCCAAAGGATGAACGAGAAGGCAAGGGAACTGGGACTGTCGGAGGAAAAAACCCATTTTGAGAACCCCATCGGCCTTTTCAGCGAGGACAATCACTGCACGGTAACTGATATGGCCATGATTCTTAAGGCCGCTGAGGAAAACGAATTTTTACGCGAAGTCCTCAGAAGCAGAAAATACACTACAACTCCGTCAATTTATCATCCTGACGGAATCGAGCTCTCAAATCTGTTTCTCAGACGTATCGAGGATAAGGATACCCACGGCTTTGTTGCCGGGGCAAAAACCGGCTATGTAAATCAGTCGGGAAACTGCGCTGCCAGCTTTATGGAGGGAGATGACGGGATAAACTATATCTGCGTGACCGGAAAAGCCCAGGGCAGTTGGAACTGTATAGAAGACCATGTAAAGATATACGATAAATATGTGCCGGGTGGGACGGTGTCGGAAAACTCGGAAAACTCGGAAAACTCGGACAACGAAGAGGAGTAAATTTTGATTTTTTCTGCCACATCCGTATACGTATCGTATAAACAGGTAGAAAAAAGTAGAGAAAGAAAGCGGAATCCGACGCTGTGCCGATCTTCGGGCTTTGACCCGGGGCTAAAAATTCCATCCACAAAACAAGAGAGGTTAATAATGGAAGACAACAAAATGCAGGAAGAATTTTTTGACGAGACATTTGAGGTGAGTACGGAGGAATATAAACTTAATGACAACGAGCTCGAAGACGTAAGCGGCGGAGGGATGAGTGATGATAATTTTTATTGTTACTACTGTAAAGAAAAACATGCCTTATTAAGGCAGTATCCCTTCAGGATCAGGCCCGCAGCCGCAGGTAGGAAGAATGATTGTTATGTAATGGCGACCAAGTATAAATGCGACAAAAACGGAGTATTCTTCACAGTTCCTCTGAAAAAAGGCGGAACCGCCTATTTTAACGAGTTAATGCAGAGAATGGAGTGACAGACTGCGAAGAGCAGCACTTCCTCATGACGTGCTCCCGTCTCGGCGGTCGCAGCGCAATACTTTCTGGTTCACATAACTTGTATTAATTTACTAATTGTGTTATAGTCTGATTATGTCGGACTATAAGAAGGAAACCAACAATAAAACAAGGCTCAAGGCCAACCGGATGATCGCCGAGCTTCCGCCCTTTGTTGAGGACTATTTTCTGGAGCGGGAGATTCGTTTAAGCGCCATGTCCATATATTCCTATGCCAATGAGCTTTCGGTCTTCTTTAAATTTCTCCATGACTCAAACTCATATTTTGCCACAAAAAGCATAAAAAACATTACCCTTGAGGATCTGGACGCCTTAAACGACAGGGATATAGTGGAGTTCATGCACTACCTGAGGAACTATCCGACCGAACTCGCAGACGGAAGGGTGCGGATCACGGAATGCTCGCCCACAACCATCCAGCATTATATGGTGGCTCTCAATACCTTCTGGAAATATCTTTATGTCCGGAAAATGGTTTCCTCCAATCCGGTGGAGTTAATCATAAGGGCAAAGCTTCCCAGAAAAGAGGTAATATATCTGGACCGGGATGAGAAGAACATTTTTCTGGATGCGGTGGAAAGCGGGGAGGGGCTGTCAAAGAAGCAGCTTGCAAGCCACTCCAAAAATGCGGAACGGGATACGGCCATCGTACAGGTTTTTCTGGCCACCGGAATCCGTGTTTCGGAACTGGTGGGCATGGATATCCGCGATATAAATTTCCGCCGTCATTCCATAAATGTGTACCGCAAAGGGGGCAATTTCGATACCGTATATTTCAGCGACACCGCGGAGGGGTATCTCAAGGCCTATCTTGATGTACGCGAGAAAAAATACCGGCCCGCAAAGACAGAGGAAGCCGTGTTTTTAAACCGGGACGGAAAGCGGATAAGCGTGCGCTCGGTCCAGCTGATGGTGAAAAAATACATTTCCGTCTCCGTGCCCGGTCAGGCCGGGCGCATAACCCCGCATAAGCTCAGAAGCACCTATGCCGAAACCATGCTTAAGGCCACCGGCGGAGACCTGGAACGGGTGCAGAAGCTGATGGGCCATTCCTCCATTACCTCCACCACACATTATGTGGCCAGTACCGAGGAGGAGAAGGAAGCTGTCAGGAATCTTTCGGAGGTAAATTAGCGGTCATGAAATTCAAATGGGATAAAAAATATCTCTACTGGGGAATCACCGCGTTCACGGTTACGATAGCGGTGATGATCTTTCAGGATATTTTCTTTAAAAATTCCACATTTTTCGGGGTCCTCGGAAATATATGGAGTGTGATGACTCCTGTGGTGGACGGGCTGGTGCTGGCCTATCTCTTAAACCCCGTTCTGGATTTTTTTGAACACAGGGTTGTAACTCCGGTGTTTCTGCGTTTAAAACAGAATGTTTCCGGCGTAAAGGAAAAACGCTATACACGAAGCTGTTCGGTGGCTCTGACCATGGCTACGACCGTTTTTGTGGTATATATTCTGTTCAGAATGCTTATCCCCCAGCTGGCCGACAGCATCGGAAGCGTCATCCGTAATTTCCCCACCTATGTGAAGAACTTCACGAAATGGATAGAACAGGTATTCCGGGATAATCCCGAAATTGAAGGGATTCTTGTAAATATAATTGAAAACTATTCCAGAAGTATTGACGAGCTCTTTACGAATCAGATTCTGCCGGGAGTAAATACAATAGTTTCTTCTCTTTCCTCCGGTGTGGCCCAGCTCCTTCGGTTCACCTGGAATCTTCTGATAGGGCTGATAATTTCCATCTATGTCATGTCCAACAAGGAGCTTTTCAAGGCCCAGGCCAAAAAGGTTGTGCATGCCTATTACAACGACAGAACCGCCTCGGCGATTTTCAAGGAAGTTCATTTCATTCACAGAACCTTTAACGATTTCATCGTGGGAAAGGTTATAGATTCCATTATCGTGGGGCTTATCTGTTTTATCGCGACTTCTATTCTGGGGACGCCCTATGCCGTTCTGGTGAGCGTTCTTGTGGGTGTCACAAACATAATTCCGTTTTTCGGCCCGTTTTTCGGAGCCATTCCCAGCGCGATACTGATTCTTATGGTCAATCCGCTGCAATGTCTTTATTTCCTTATCATGATCCTGATTCTGCAGCAGGTGGACGGCAATGTTATAGGTCCCAAAATCCTCGGGGATTCCACCGGAATTTCAAGCTTCTGGGTGATCTTTGCCATTACCGTGGCCGGAGGTCTTTTCGGGGTTCCCGGAATGTTTATCGGCGTGCCGGTGTTCGCCGTGCTCTACGCGGAATTCAGGCGCAGGGTCAACAAGCGCCTTAAGAAAAAGGGATTTTCGCCCAAAACCGCCGACTATTTCGAAGGGGGAACGGTTCATCCGGCCCGCTTCGTGTCTCCTGCCGATCCGGAAAAAATGCCTGAAAAATAGCTTCTTCCCGATGGAGAAATCGGGAAAAATATGATATAGTAATTTATCATGATTAATGCTTCAGAGCGTTTTAAGGGGGAAGCTTTCTGCAGGGGAGTTATTTCGAGGCTGGGGTTCGCGTTTTTAGCAGGAGCGCTTATAATCCAGCTTATTTCCGGTGTTCTTGTTTTTATTCTCGGACTTTTTTTCCCAACTGAAACTTTGAGCGGAAATATGGAGCTTGCGGTATCCTCCGTGGCTGTATATCTTTGCGGATTGCCGATAGCCGTTCTGATAGCAAAAGGCATACCCCATGTTCATCCCATCAGAAATTCAATCCGGCCGGCCCGGTATGCCAAGGCGTTTCTTTTATGCTATGCCATCGTTTTTTTCAGCAACCTTTTAGGAAACATGCTGACGGGCATTGTCTCGTTTCTGCGCCAGAGCCCGGTAAATAACGGCGTTCTGGACCTGATGGAAAACACTTCCTTTCCCCTGCAGCTGCTTTGTGCGGTATTTATCGCCCCTGTTATGGAGGAGCTGGTTTTCAGAAAGCTGATTGTTGACAGGACTCTGATGCTGGGAGATAAAACGGCAATTTTTATTTCAGGCCTGACGTTCGGTCTTTTCCACGGAAATCTTAACCAGTTCGTCTATGCCTTCACGCTGGGGATGTTTTTGGCCTATCTCTATATCCGCACGGGAAATATCCGCATTTCCATAAGCCTTCACATGCTGATCAACTTTATAAGCTCCGTTGTGGGCTTTCTTATGATTGACTGTCTGGATATTGATAAGCTGATAAGCGCTTCCGAGAGCACCGATCCGACTGAGCTGATCATGTTTACCCTGGACAACCTTCCGGTTATGATCGTGATTTCTCTTTATACGATGGCTCTCATGGTGGTTGTGGCCGTAGGCGCAGTTCTGCTTGTTTTAAGCCGTAAGAAATTCCGCTTGCTTAAGGGAGAGATAGTTATCCCCGGGGACAGCTTTGCCAGAACGGTTTTCCTTAATCCGGGCATGCTTTCCTTCGCCGTCTTTTTTTTGGTGATGATTATCATGCAGCTTTTCGAATAGTCAGGAGAAGGTTATGGACGAAAGCAACCAGCAAAAGAAACTGCAGGGAACGACGATAACGCTCATTGTAGTCATGGCCGTTATTTTCCTTGTTCTGTTCCGGCTTGCCTTTATTAAGGCGGGAGACGCCTATACCAGACAGCTCTACGATAATGCCACGGACTTAAACGGCGGCTTTTTAAAGGAGACCGTGGATAATCTCATAAGGGACATAGATTCCTCCGAGGCAAGCTGGCAGGAGGAGTTTTCCAACCGCGCGGAGCTTCAGTACGATTCGGTGCGTTCGGTCTGCACATTAAGCGGCAATATGAAGGATAATGTGGAAGAGTATTTCAAAACCCTGCCGGATGCTCCCTACTGGACCTGGATGCTCTATAACGATGCCTCCAATGAGGTCTATCTCGATTCCGCGGGGTTATTGGGAGATGCCTGGGACGGGGACAGCGATTCCGTGGAGGAGGTCTTCGTCTCCGCCGAAAAGATTTCCGTTTCGGGAAACACTTTAATCTACGGGATACGAAAGGAGACCCTGCATAATTATGTTAAGGACAGCGTTCTCCGGAAAGTCCGCGGCTATCAGTTCAGCCACGGGGTAAGTGCCATAATCGACGAAATCATGAATGAAAAGGGAGGAAAAAATTTCGCGAAACGCCTTGCCTGTCAGGAGGATCCTAAGCTCGAGGGAATGCTGCTGTCCTTTGACATGAGAGCTTCGGGCACAATGCTTCCCTATAACGAGATTTTGTATGAGGCTGTACGTACGGGCTCCTTTGCCTCCTCCTATTCCTTTGATGAAGACGGAACCGTAAAATACAGACAGTTTTATTCAGCCATGTATCCTGAATACAGATGGCTTATTACACTCAGTGCCCCCCTGGATGATATCGAAACCTATGTCAGGGAATCCCAGCGATACTCCGAAAGCCTGATGCGGCGGTATCTCGTCGTCTTTTCGGTACTGTTCCTTCTTATGATCGTTGCGATGTTCTTCATAATGATGCGTAACGACCGGAACTATTTTGATTCCAGAACCGCGATTCTGCGCAAAAAGGTGGAGCGCGACGCCCTGACCGGGGCCACCACAAGGGATTACGGCACCGAAAAGCTCCGGGAATGCTTCGATCTTTTCAAGGCCGGAAAGAAGGATCCCGCCATCATGATTCTGGACGTGGACAGGTTTAAGGGCATAAACGATACCTACGGGCACGATGTGGGGGATATTGCCTTAAAACGGGTTGTCCGCGCTCTCTACAGGGCCCTCGGAAAGCATGACTACCTGATACGCTGGGGCGGTGATGAATTTATCGGGCTTTTCCCGAACCTTAAGCACGAGGACTGCATGTTCTTTATGCACAAGGTGTTAAATGCCGTCCGGAGTGTGGAAATCGTAGTGGAAGAGGATCACTTCAATCTTACGGCCTCCATCGGCTTTGCTTATTTTTCGGCTGAAGACAATGAGTTCGAGGACGGCTTAAAGCGGGCAGATACCGCGCTATACGCCTCCAAAGAGGGAGGAAGAAACCAGGTTCATCTTGCGGAAGGCCCTGCTGAGGGCGGGACGTAAAGACAGTTAAACAGCCTCTTGTTTTTTGTAAAAAAAAGACTACAATATTATCCTGAAAATTTTCTGTTTAAGGAAAATACAGATGCGGCTTGACGAAGACGCTCCGGTGAAAAAGAAACCGGGGCCCAGAACAAGGCGAAAGCGCCGGAGAAAAATCATACACAGGGTGGTGATCCCTTTGCTGGCAGTCATTGCGGTAATCGTGATTGCCTTTTCTTTGGTGCGCATTTCCTTAAAGAGGGTGGAAGCCGCAGAGGAGCGTGCCGAGGTTAAGCTTTTTATTGACGGACAGGATATGACCGGTATGCCGATGGCACAGGCTTTGGAATACTTCTCGATGAAATATCCCTGGAGCCTCAACGTGGTTCATGAGGGAGAGACCACGTCTCTTACCGACCTTGTGCGTCCGGAGATAGAGAAAAAGGTGGAGGAGGCCTATAAAGCCGAGGAGGAAGCGGAGAATCAGGAGGATAATCGCAGCCTTTTCGAGAAGCTGAAATCCGGCGGAGCGAAAAAAGACGATATTGTACTTGAGTTTTCCTTTGAGTTTCCCGGAGAGGAGGCGGCGGAGCGGCTGTTCGCGGAGGTTCCTGCCGACTGGGGAACCGAGGCTGTAAACGCCTCAATAGAAGGTTATGACGCCGAAAGCAATACCTTCAGGGTTGTGGAGGGGCATAAGGGAAACGCTCCCGACCACGATACTTTAATGGCGGATATTGCCGGGGCTCTCCGGGATCATGATTATACAAAAACCATAGAAGCTGTGGACGTTCCGATTTCCCCGGAGATCGGCCCTGAAGATTTCAAAGTTATGTCAACCTACACAACCCATACTACCTCTAATGCGAAACGGAACACCAACGTGGAGCTTGCCGCGAAGGCCGTTAACGGCACAATTATTCTGCCGGGAGAAACCTTTTCGTATAATGAAGTGGTCGGACCGAGGACAGAAGAGAAGGGCTATCAGCAGGCTCCTGCCTATGCCGACGGCCAGACGGTGCAGGAATACGGCGGCGGTGTCTGCCAGATTTCCTCCACCCTGTATAATGCCGTGGTGGATGCGGGACTTGAAACCACCGTGCGCAAAGGCCATACCTTTGAGCCCAGCTATGTCACCCCCGGACAGGACGCCACGGTAAGCTACCCTGAACCTGATTTTCAGTTTGTGAATAATTCAAAATCTGCGATAGGTATAAAGGCGAGCTTTGCCGACCGCACTGTGGTGATTGAGCTTTTCGGCGTCCCTATTCTCGAAGAGGGTGTGACGCGCCACATGGAATCGGAAAAGAAGAGCGACCTGGAGGTTCCTGTACCCACCTATGTGGAGGATCCCACCGTGCCTTTCGGCCTGGAGCTTCCCGGGAAGAGCGGAACAGCCGGAAGCATCTGGATCACCAATATCGTAACCGAGAAAAACGGAGAGGTAATCAGTTCGGAATATCTTCACCGCACCCAGTACAGGGGACATTCAGGCACAATAAGGAGAAACACCCTCTATCCCAACGGAATTTTCCCTGTTTTAATTCCGGACGGCACCCAGACTCCGGAGACCCAGCCGCAGGAGGGCATGCAATAAGCCCCTTGACGAAGTCTGAGATTTATGATATTCTTTGCGGGTGTGCGCCGCATGGCTTTGGTTTAAGTCTGTAAAGGTTGTTTTTTCAGCACCAAAGACAGCGAGATTGAAGGTGACCTGTCACCTTACGGAAAGGAGAAAGAGTATGTACGCGATAATTGCTACCGGCGGAAAGCAGTATAAAGTTTCCGAGGGTGATGTCATTTCCGTGGAAAAGCTTGAGGGAGACAAGGAAAGCTCCGTTACCTTCGATACGGTTCTGGCTCTTGGCGGTGACAGCCTCTCTGTAGGCGATGATGTTAAAAGCGCCACCGTGACCGGGACGATTCTTGAACACGGCAGAAGAAAGAAAGTCACTGTCTACAAGTATAAGCCCAAGAGCGGATATCACAAAAAGAACGGTCACAGGCAGTCCTATACAAAGGTTAAGATCGAAAAGATCAACGCGTAATGACCCGGATCACCATCCAGTATGATGAAAACGGTGTTCCACGTAAACTAAGGCTTTCGGGCCATACCGGCTATGCCTCTTCCGGTGAGGATGTGGTGTGTGCGGCGGTATCGGCTCTGACCATCAACACGGTGAATTCTCTGGAGTATTTTCTTCCGGAAGATAAGTTTAGGGACACCTCTGATGAGAAAAAGGGCTTCATCGAGTTTGAGTTTGTTTGTGACCCTTCGGAAAAGGCTCAGCTCCTTGTAAATTCGTTGATTTTCGGTCTTAAAAACATTAAAGATCAGTATGGGAACACATATCTGAAAATTACGGAAAAACCCTTCGGGCATTCTCGCAGGCCGCCCGGAAAGCGGCAGAAAGGAAAAAACGATGCTGAAGTATAATCTTCAATTCTTCGCTCATAAAAAGGGAGTCGGTTCCACGAAGAACGGCCGGGACAGTGAATCAAAGCGTCTCGGTGCCAAAAGGGCCGACGGGCAGTTTGTTTTAGCCGGCAACATCCTTTACCGTCAGCGCGGAACCCATATTCATCCCGGAAAAAATGTGGGCCGCGGCGGAGACGATACCCTGTTTGCAAAGGTCGACGGCGTTGTGCGCTATGAGCGCTATGACCGCTTCCGCACACAGGCAAGCGTTTATCCGGTAGAGCAGAAAGCGGAGTAAGTTTTATTATTAATCTGTTTTTTTCGGGCTTCGGGATTTTTCCCGGAGCCCTTTCATTCCCACAGGAGACAGGAATTGAGTACATTTACGGACAGGGTAAAAATTGTAATCCGTTCAGGCCGGGGAGGAGACGGGCATGTAAGCTTCCGCAGGGAGAAATACGTGCCGAACGGCGGTCCGGACGGCGGTGACGGCGGAAAGGGCGGAGACGTCGTCTTTGAGGTGGACGGTAATCTAAATACCCTCGGAGCTTTTCGCCATAACAAAAAATATTCGGCCGAGAACGGTCAGGACGGCGGAAAAAAGAAAATGCACGGGAAAAACGGCGCCGATCTTGTTTTAAAGGTTCCGGCAGGAACCGTTGTGCTCGAGGCCTCTTCAGGAAAGGTTATCACCGACCTTTCCGGCGGGAACGTCCGTGCAGTCGTCTTAAACGGCGGCAGGGGAGGAAACGGCAACCAGCATTACGCAACCTCCACCATGCAGGCTCCCCGCTATGCCCAGCCGGGGGGCGCGGCGATGGAGCTTACGGTGTGTCTGGAGCTTAAATGTATCGCCGATGTGGGGCTTATCGGCTTTCCGAACGCCGGAAAATCCACGCTGATTTCCAGACTTTCCAATGCCCGCCCTGAAATCGCAGACTATCCTTTTACTACCCTGACTCCCCATCTGGGGGTTGTGGAGCGGGACGGAGACGGCTTTATCATGGCGGATCTTCCGGGCCTCATAGAAGGGGCGTCAGAGGGAGTGGGTCTGGGTCATGAATTTCTGCGGCACGCGGAAAGAACACGGGTTCTTTTACATGTGGTGGATCTTTCCCTTCAGGACGGCAGGGATCCGGTTGAGGGAATGCGTATTATAAACCGGGAGCTTTCTGCCTACAGTAAGGAGCTTTCTGAAAAAAAGCAGCTTATAGCCGCCAGCAAGCTGGATGCCATGGCTGTGGACGAGGAAGGCGTATCGACGCTTGAGCGGGTAAGAGAGGAGGCGCTGAAAACAGGGATGGAGCTTTTCCCGATTTCGGCCGTGACCGGAGAGGGCCTGGAGGCTCTTGCGGGGCGTCTTTTAAGCCTTGTGCATGAAATACCCGAAAGAGAACCGGAACGGCAGGAATATTTCCCGGAGGAGCATATAGAGGAGGTGCTTCCGTATACCGTCACCTACGACTCAAAATTCAAACGCTATGTGCTTGAAGGCCCCCGTATCGAAAAGATGCTGGGATACACCAATCTCGATTCGGAAAAGGGCTTTATGTATTTCCAGAACTTCATCAAGGAAATCGGAGCCATCGACGAGCTTCTGCGTCTCGGTATGAAGGAGGGGGACACGGTAAAGGTATATGGATTTGAATTTGAATATATAGAATGATACAGGCGTCAAAGTCACATGTCGTTCGAGCTTGCTCGATAAGATATGTGACCTTGGACGCCACCCCAATATGAGCAAGTAGCAAGATGCCCGTTTAGTGGGTATCGCAGCGGATTGCGAATATTGGGCAAAATCGCGGAAGTTGTGAAGCAACGAAGCGATTTTGAGTATCAGAGACTTTTGTCGCTTAAATCATAGAATAAAATAAACGTTTATGGTAAAATCCTTTTGATTTGTTTTCGGTTTTTTTACGAGGTGCCGCCATGGCTTTGACTCTTACTACAAAACAACGCGCATATCTTCGAAGTCTTGCCGTCAACGAAAGACCCGTGCTTTCCATCGGCAAGGAGGGAGTAACTCCCGAGGTGGTGCTGAGTGCCGAGGAAGCCCTTGCAAAGCGCGAGCTTATAAAGATTAATGTTCAGAAATCCTTTGAAGGCGAAATAAAGGAAGCGGCCGAAACCGTTGCTTCACGCAGCCGCTCCGTTCTTGTGCAGATTATGGGAAGGAAGATCACTCTGTACCGGCCGGCCAAAAAGCCTGAAATTATTCTTCCCAAAAAGAAAGACAAAGTGGGAAAGCCGAAGGATGCCTGAACCTTCGGGAAAGGAGAGACGCCGGATCGGAATTCTGGGAGGAACCTTTGATCCGCTGCATTTCGGTCATCTTCTGTTGGGAGAAGCAGCCATGGAGGAAGCCGGACTTGAAAAAGTTGTCCTGATGCCCAGCGGCTGCTCCTATCTTAAGAAGGACAGGGAGATTTCCCCCGCTCCTGCCCGCCTTCAAATGGTGAAGCTTTGTGTTGAAGGCGATGGGCGCTTCGAGGTCTCCGATCTCGAAATAAGGCGGGGAGGCAACACCTATACGGCCGATACAATAGCCGAGTGGCATATGCTCTACCCCTCGGACGAAATATTTTTTATCACCGGGGCCGATACACTCCGTCTTATGGATGAATGGATCCGGCCGGAGGAGATTTTTTCCGGCTGCACCGTGCTTGTGGCGGTACGGGAGGGCACTGATGAGGCCGCTCTTAAGGAGGTAATCGCTTCCTATCGCAGGAGGTTTTTGGCCGAAATCCGGCTGATTTGCGCGCCCAGAATTGATATCAGCGCAAGCCTTATAAGAGAGCGGATCCGGGAAGGGAAAAGCATAAGATATTATGTGCCCGAGCCGGTACGGCGTTATATTGAAAAAAACAAATTATACAGGGACGGATATGACGGATAATATTCGCCAGATCAGAAAAAGAGTCAAGGTGATGCTGGATAAGGAGCGCTATCAGCATACGTTGGGCGTGGCCTATACCGCTGCGGCTCTTGCGATGCGTTATCACGAGGATGTGGACCGTGCTTTTACGGCGGGGCTCCTTCATGACTGCGCGAAATGTATCGACAACGCGGAAAAGCTTCGCCTGTGCGCTAAATACGGTATTGAGGTAAGCGAAACGGAGAGAAAAGCTCTGTATCTTCTGCATTCGAAGCTTGGTGCGGCAATTGCCGAACGGGATTTTGATATTAAGGACCGGGGCATTCTGGACGCCATACGGTATCATACGACCGGGCGTCCCGCCATGAGCCTTATAGAAGCCATAATCTTTACAGCGGATTATATCGAGCCGGGCCGGAGCGAGGCTCCGGATTTGGAGGAAATTAGAGCCCTTGCGTTCACGGATCTCACTGCCGGAATAAAGAAGATTTTAGGCGATACGTTAAAATATCTGGACGGCCGTGACAGACCTGTGGATCCCGCAACAAAAGAAACCTACGACTACTATACGGCTTCCGGCGGACGCGTACCCGGATGTTAAAGGAGAAAAAATACATGAATGATAAGGATGAACAGGAAAACCTCAGACTGATTTCAGATGCCCTTTCCGAGAAAAAGGGAGAAGATATCCGCATACTTGATATCAGTGCTCTGTCCGTAATTGCGGATTATTTCCTTATAGCGAGCGGTTCAAATCCCACACAGATTCAGGCAATGGCCGATAACGTGGAGGAAAAGCTCAAAGATAAAGGAAAACGGCCCCTGAGTATTGAAGGTTACGCAGGAGCCGCCTGGATATTAATGGATTACGGAAATTATGTGATTCACATTTTCGACCGGGAAAACCGGGAGTTTTATGACCTGGAACGTATCTGGAAGGACGCCAGGCCCGTCACACTCTGAATACGGAATATAGAGCCTGTCTTCAGAATTTACCGGCAATTGCGGAAGACTCCGAAGACCTTTCCGAGGATTTCGCAGTTTGCCACAATTATCGGGGACATTGTATCGTTCTGGGGCTGGAGCCGCACGCGGCCGTTTTCCTTGTAGAAGGTCTTCACAGTGGCTCCGTCCTCCACCATGGCAACGACTGTGTCTCCGTTTTCCACATGCTTTGTGCTCTGTACAAAGACCAGATCGCCGTCCATTATTCCCACATTTATCATACTGTCACCGCGGACGTGAAGCACAAAGGCTTCGCTGTTTTTCATTCCTCTCGGAAGCACGTCGACCGGAAGAGGGAAATATCCTTCTATATTCTGTTCCGCGAGAATCGGTTCTCCTGCGGCAACCCTTCCCACAATAGGAATACTTGTCATTTCGGTGCGCAGCATTTCGAAGCCTTCGTCCACGATTTCAATGGCTCTGGGCTTTGTGGGATCCCGGCGGATATAGCCGTTTTTCTCGAGCGTTTCAAGATGGGCATGCACCGAAGAAGTTGATTTAAGCCTCACAGCCTCGCAGATCTCGCGCACCGAAGGCGGAAAGCCCCGGTCAAGAATCTGCTCTTTTATATAATCCAGAATTTCCTGCTGCTTTTTTGTGATCTTTCCGTATGACATCCGTCCCTCCGCTGAACTGAATTTAAAATTAAAAAATTGCTACAAGCCTGATTATAACAGCACCCGGAGCAAAATGCAAACATATTTTCGGGAAAATTTGTTCGAGAGTATTGACAGCCGAAAATATGTTCGGTATAATGCAAGCATAAAGAACACCTGTTCGCAACAAATGTTCGGAGGCTGTTATGAAAATTCGGAAAATTCGACGTATAAAACGCAGACTCAAAAGGAATTTTATAAAGCTTTTCTGTGCGGGACTTCTGATAATCTGTTTCGCTACAGCCTTCGGTCGAGTTTCCTCCTATGCCCGCACAGGCAATACGGAAACAAGTAAATATTTTACAAGCTATGAGATAGTTTCGGGAGATACCCTGGAATCCATAGCGGACAGGTTCTGCACGGAGGAGTTCGGAAGCAGGAGAGCTTTTCTTAAAGAAGTCCGCTCCATCAACGCTCTTTCGGATTTTGACCATATCCGCGCCGGGAGCTATCTCATAATTCCCTATTATTCTGCTGAAGAGAAATAACCGTTACAGCTCTGCGATATTCTGCTGAGAGCTTTTCGATCATAGTATCTGCAGGAATTTCAGTTTGAATAAGCCATCACCCCATCTGAGGTTGACATAAATATATTATGTCAACCTCTCTCTCCCTCTTTTTTTTAATGTCTGTTTGAATTCGTTTCCCTGTAAAACACGAGACGTGAAATAAGGATTTTCACGGATAAGACTCCCTGAAAAAGACGCCGAATAAGGATTAAAATTTATTTTAATCCCGGATAATAAATGGTAGAATTAAAAAAATGTTTTTTCACAGGGGAATTTATAAATATGAAAGTATCGACAAGAGTGGAATACGGGCTTGTAGCCATTACCGATATAGTGCTTCACAGCGAAAAGGGTAAAAGTGTTTCCGCGCCGGAGATTGCAGAGCGGCAGCATATATCCCATAAGTATCTTGAGCAGATTCTGCTGCTGCTGAGGCAGGCCGGTTTCATCAAGGCCCAGAAGGGACTGCGGGGCGGCTATGCCTTATGCTGTCCGGCAAGCGAGATCCGTTTGTCCGATGTCCTTAACGCACTGGACGGAAGCATTCTTTCGGGAATGGAAGAGGATGACGCCGGGGATCTGCGCTCGGTAATAAACAAATGCTTCTGGAACAGGATTAACTCAAACCTGAAAGAATATGCCGAAAACATGAAGCTAAGTGAGTTTGCCGCCCAATGCCAGAACAACCTCCCGGAAAGCTGGGATTTGTACATGATATGATGCCAGGGTCTCAAAGTCTCAACCGATCGTGCCTGCACGAAAACGGTTGAGACCTTGGAACTGCGCTTTGTACTCCTGCATTGATTTTGCTATACTATTAAAAAATACTTTTGACGACCAAATCATATAATGAACGCCGAAAACAAACATACAATAAGAAAAACCATAAAAAAAATAATTAATATTGTCTGGTGCGTTCTGGCCTGGCTTATTCCGGTACTGCTTGCTTTTATCGTGATTCCGCGTTTTGACGCCGAGGAGGCCGCCCAGGCCCGCGGAGAGACCTACGATTACAACGAGGGCTGGATTTTAACGCTGGAAGACGGTTCAAGCAAAGAAGTAACTCTCCCCTTAAGACTATCTCCCTCCGACGGCAGGAGAGCCGTGCTTTCCAACACCCTTTCGGAGGAATACAGCAATCTCTCCTTAAGTCTTAGCGTAACGAATGCCGCGTTAAAGGTTTTTGTGAACGGAAAGCCTATATATGACGTGGGCTACGGCGGGGCTCCGATGCCAGGTATACCGGCAGTGCCCGGCCCCGGAACGGGGAATGGAATTTCCGTTGATGCTCTTTCCCTGCCTGAGGCTTTAAACATGGAAGAACCCTTCAGGGAAGGCCTGGATGAACCGGAATACGTTGAGTCCGAAGAGGACGAGAAAACAGATATAGGAGATTATCTCGATGAAAATTCGGGCGATGAAGGAGAAACCCGGCGCTCCAATGAAAAGCTTGAAGGCTCCTATAGCATAATTGATTTAAATGAACTCTCCGGACAGCAAAAGCTTGTTGTTGAGCTGGAGTCTGTCCGAAAGAGAGAGGATATCGTGGTGGGGGATGCCTATATCGCCCACAGGGACATCGCTCTTATCGGGCAGTTACGGGGCGGCTTTTTTGACATGCTCTGCTGCATCCTTCTTATTCTCAGCATAGTCATGCTTCTTTACCTCGATTTGATCCGTACCCTTGCGAAATGGAAGAGAAGAGGACTTTTCCGTCTGGCTCTCCTGGGATTTGATATTCTGATCTTTGCCTTTTCGGCGACCCGGATACTGCCCACGTTTTTCGGAAACGAATATCTTTTCATGACCCTGGAAAATCTGTGTTTTCTTTTAATCCCTTTCCTGCTTGTATTTTATTATTCCAGATCGGCGAAACAGCGCTCGCTTTTCCATTTAAGACAGCTTTTATGGATAAATACTCTGGTGGCCCTTGCTCATGTGCTTTTGTATATCTTCGGCATCGACAGACTCAGGGGAATGGAAATCGTGACCCTGCTGCTCCTTCTGGTTTCAGTGGTATTTATCTGTCTTTATCTTCTCGGACAGGGAAAGAGCGGTAAACGTTTCGGGGTTCTTCAGGAGTGCATTGCCTTGGGAATACTGGTGCTCTCCTGTGGGCTTAAGCTCATATCCCGGGCCTTTCCGGAGCTGGAAATACTGCACACCTTCTGTGTCAGCGGTATGACCCTCTTCCTTCTGATTCTAACCTCCCTTGAAATAGCGGTTATTCTGAGGCAGTACAAAGCTATGCTGGAGAAAGCCGCTCTGGAGCTGGAGGAACAGAATGCGGAGCTTATGCGGACAAAATCTCTTGCGGAGGAGGCTAGGGCGGAGGCTGAAACCGCCAACGAGGCCAAGGGGCGGTTCTTAGCCAATATGTCCCATGAAATCCGGACTCCGATTAACGCCGTGCTGGGCATGGATGAAATGATTTTGAGGGAAACCGGGGAGAGCTCAATTAAGGCTTACGCCATGGATATTTACACCGCAGGGCAAACCCTCTTATCCCTGATCAACGATATTCTGGACATTTCCAAAATAGAATCAGGAAAAATGGAAATCGTTCCGGTGCGCTACGACCTTTCGAGTCTTATTCATGATCTTATGACCATGACGGATTTACGCGCCTCGGCCAAAGGGCTTGAAATGAAGCTTGAGTTGGATGAAACGCTTCCTTCCTGGCTTTACGGGGATGATGTGAGGATTCGCCAGGTACTCACCAACATTCTGACAAACGCGGTTAAATATACTAAAGAGGGAAGCGTAACCTTCAGAGTCGGCGGAACGAAAGACGGAGAGGATATATTGCTGCACTTTGAGGTGGAGGACACAGGCATCGGAATAAAGGAGGAGGATATTCCGAAGCTGTTCGAAGCCTTTGAGCGCATTGAGGAAAGCCGAAACCGCAACATTGAGGGCACAGGCCTTGGAATGAGCATAACGATACAGATTCTATCCCTTATGAACAGCAGTCTGGAGGTGGAGAGTGAATACGGCAGCGGCTCCCGGTTTTCCTTTACGCTGCGTCAGAGGATAGAGGACGAAACCCCCATCGGAGATCTTGTAAAGCGGATTAAGGAAACCGCGGAAAGCTATTCCTATAAAGAGGAGCTCTATGCTCCCGGGGCAAAAATTCTTGTGGTGGACGATAACGATATGAACCGGCGAGTGTTTGCGGGCCTGTTAAAGCCCACAGGAGTTAAGGTTGACGAGGCCTCCGGTGGAAAGGAATGTCTGGAAAAAGTAAAGCAGGAGCATTTCGACATAATCTTTTTGGATCACATGATGCCCGAAATGGACGGGGTGGAAACCTTTGAACGGATGAAGGGATTGAAAGAGGCCGGGGATTATCCCAACGCCGGCACTCCGGTTGTTGCCCTTACAGCCAACGCCGTGGCCGGAGCAAAGGAGTTTTATTTAAATACAGGATTCGATGCCTTTCTATCAAAGCCTATTGTCTCCTCTGCCCTGGAGGCCCTGTTACAGGAAAAGCTGCCGGAGGAGCTTAAGGAGGAAAGGCCGGCAGAGGAGGAGGCAGGTAATGAAATTCCTGTTTCAAAGGCCGCACAAAAGCTTCCTGCATCCGGAGGTGTTCCGGGGACGCTTCCTGCGGTGGACGGTCTTGACTGGAATTACACCTTTCTTCACCTCGGGGATGAAAAGCTTGTCATGGAGGCTGTAAAGGACTTTTATGACCTTATTCCCGGCCAGGCCAAAGTTCTATCCGACTGCTACGCCCACCTTCCGGACAGGGAGAAAATGAACGCCTACCGGATACAGGTGCACGCCATGAAAAGCTCCGCCGGCACCATAGGCATAATTCCTCTGGCCGGAATGGCCAATGTTCTGGAATATGCCGCCAGAGACGACGATTTGAACACTGTCATGGCTATGCACAAAATCTTTCTGGATTTCTGGAATTCCTATCGGGAGAGGCTTAAGGCGGTGTTTGAGCAGGATGAGGAAAAAACAGAGAAAAAGAATGCTGACAGGGAAGTTATTCTGGCGCTTTTCACAATGCTGGAAAACGCCATGGAGAATTTCGATATTGACGGAGCGGATAAGGCCGTAGAGCAGCTATCAGGCTTTGAATGGGCGGAAGGTGAGGCTTCGTTTGAAGAGCTTAGGACTGCCGTAAAGGCACTTGATGATGATGAAGTAAAGATTATAATTGAAAGACTTAAAAGGGGTTTGGAGTAAATGAAAACAGTATTGCTTGCGGGTAAGCTGAATGAACCCATGAAGGATCTGCATGACTTTCTTTCCGGACATTTTACGGTACAGCTCTGCCCGGAGGACGCCGAGGTTTTCTCCGGAATGATGAAGGTGGTGCACCCCGATATTGTGCTCGTGAGTCTTATAGGGCTCTACGAGGTCAACGCCGCTGTTTTCCGCCGTCTGGAAACAGATTATCCGGAAATTCCGGTTATAACCATTGGGACGGAGGCGGAAAGAGAGGCCCTGAAAAGTCATTTTGAGGGCGAGCAGTTTGAAAACCTCATACGCCCTCTGGAGAACAGTACGGTGTATGAAGCTGTCTGCAGGAGGCTTTCCGTTATTCCTGCCCCGACAGAGCCGGTGAAAGACAAAAGGCCGAATGTTCTGATAGTTGACGACAACGCCGCGACCCTTCGGGCCATAAAGGCCATGCTGGAGGACAGGTATGAGGTAACGGCGGCGATTTCCGGAATGAAGGCCATGAACGCCATCGGAAAGAGGCGGCCTGATCTCATTCTGCTGGATTACGAAATGCCGGTCTGCGACGGGAAGCAGACTCTGGAAATGATAAGAAACGACGATGAAATTTCCATGATTCCCGTAATTTTCTTAACCGGAGTAAACGACAGGGAACATATTCAGGCAGTGCTGAATCTAAAGCCCGCCGGCTATCTCTTAAAGCCCCCGGTGAAAGAGACTCTGCTGGAAGCAATAGAAAAGGGGCTGAATGAATTAATTTCGGATTGACATACCGGCACAACATTATCAAAATAAAATGCAGGGGGAATGTCGGATTTATCTGAGCATTTCCCTGCATTATTTTATGGAGGTACAAGCATGCAGGCAAAAAGCAGAGGCGCTTCGCGCCTTGCCCGCCCATAAGAAAAAGTCAAGGTCTTATGGGCACTGTTCGTATAATTTATATTATGCGAACATGTTATACTGACTATTCAATCGAAGCGCATCCTTAAAGCTTCCCGGTGTAGTCCACCTTTCTCCGGACTATCTTAAAGGAAAGGGTCTTCGTTCCGGCGTAGCTTCCCTTGCCCTTAAGCACCACCTTCGCCGTTCCCCGCTTTATATTACTGCTGTAGGAGACGATCTCGAAATCCGTGCCGGGTGTGAGGTATTTCGGTGCTGATTTGCTGCCGGTATAAAACACGTTGGTAAGATCCGCATAGGACAGCTTTACAGCGTTTCCGGTATAGCTCTGATCGGCGATCTTCTTCGTTCCGGCCTTGCCGATATTGGCACTGACGTCCAGATAACGGAAGGCGGCAGGTGCCTCACCGGTATAATTTCCCGCTCCGGTAACGCCCACCGTGACTGTCCCGGTATTGTCGTCCCCGACGGGAGTGCCGTTAGCTCCCACGAGGAAATCCTTTCCCGAGCTCAGCTTATTCCCGTCCGTATCATAGATCGTAACCGTGGCCTTTTTAAGCTTTGAGCTTTTAACGAACTGGTCGGCGGCTGTGATGGTGAGCTTCGAGATATCCTGCTGCGTGATGGTAAAGCTGCGGTATTGCCGATGATCACAGGAGAGCCGCTGACGTTGAACGTGCCTCCGTAAAGATACACGCCACCGCCGCCTTGCGCATTATCAATGCCTTGGGTTGCGGTGCAGCCGGTAATCCGCGCGCTGCCGTTCATGGTGAACGTGCCGCTGTATACACATACGCCGCCACCAAATCCATTTCTGTCGGTGCAGCTGCTGATCGTGCCGCCGTTCATCGTGAACGTGCCTCCATTAACCTTCACGCCTCCGCCACCGGAGTTCGCGGCGCAGTCAGTGATGCTGCCGCCCTCCATGGTGAACTTTCCGTTTTCATCGATGAACACTCCGCCACCGCCGCCGCCTAGGCTACTAATATTGCCGCCGGTGAGCTTGCCGGTGCTATTTGCGCTGCTGTCGGTGAGGGTCAGGTTGCCGCTTACCTTGATGACGTTGCCGTTTTCCTTACTGTAATATTCATCATTCTGAAGCCCGCGGTCGATGGTGTGGCCGTTTAAGTCCAGGGTGACGGTCTTGTCGGACGGGATTATCAGAGGATTGGAATCGTCTCCTGACGCACTAGGATAGCTTTCTTTCCAATTGACATCCTTCTCCAGCTTGACCGTATCGCCATTTGCTGCGCCGTCTATCAGTGCCTGCAGCTCGGCAAAGGACATGGTATCCGAATCATCCGCAAGGACACTCACATCCGCCTGACTGATAACCAGCATTGCCGCAAGGCCCACCGCTGCTATCCTTTTCACGATACCCCTTAATTTCTTCATAATCTTATTCTCCTCATCCACCAATTTATCCTTTATGATACATACGATATAAAGCTGTCTTCATTGTTTCCAGCTCCTCCATCGCTTCAAACCCGCTCTCCGGGATATAAACAAGCCCTACCGCGTATCTTGTGACCGCTGCCAGCATCAGATGAAGCGTGGTAGATCTTGTGCCTTACACCCCTA
>JAILBQ010000021.1 GCA_024680815.1 Lachnospiraceae bacterium
CTGACCGGACATATTGAGATGTTCGTAATCGAAATAATCCTCTTTTGCTTCAAGGCCGATTTCCTCGTGATACCTGTCACACTGAAGCATCGGAAAGCCGTATTCACCCACAACCTCTTCAACCCGGTTGGTCCGTCGGAAAAATTCCTGCTGCAGCTCAAGCTTTTCCGTAATAAAATGCGGGGTTCTGAGGAACAGTATGGGACAGGAAACCTCAGTCTCCGCCCAGGAGAGGAAGGAACGCAGGGTTTCCTCATACAGGGGAGAAAGCGGGGTTGTATCCGTTGCATTCTTAAGATCAGGTTCTTCCTCATCCGTCTTCATATGACCGAAATGAGAGCGTTCGCCGTGCATTAAAAGTCCCCCGCGTTTTATAAAGCTCAGGCGATCCGAAAAAATCCGGACTGCCTTTAAAAGAGAAGAAAGATTTCCGTGGTATTTAATATAGGGAAAGAAATATTCCGCGCGGTTTACTTCGGGGGACACGTTGCGGATAAATCTGTCCCGGCCTGCGGGAGAGGGAATGTGGTCAGTGAAAAGGTGGAGGTTTTCATCTGTGCATATATTCTCCTCATCGGTATAAAGCGCTCCGTTAATTTCAATAACGATAAGCTTCGGAGTCTGAAACTGCAGCACCTCCTCAACCTGGGGCCTCCAGAAGGCGACGGAATTTCTCGGAACGCAGTAGAGGTAGCTGGTGAAGCCGTAATCACCGTATGCCCCGCAGGGGGAAAAGGCTGTATACATATCGCTGGCGCCGATAAAAACCACGTCCAGAGTCTGCTCCGGCTCCGCGTAGAAACCGCTAACCTGAACATCCTGGGCATCCCAGGGGATCAATATCATGTTCTGCAGAAAAAGCACGGCGAGGACGAGGGAGATAAGGAACGCCGTTATTTTGAGAAAGCGTCTCATGGATAATAATTATACCTTATTAAAGGTGAAATTGAAAGAATTGCCTCTGCCGCAATAAAGCTTTCTGACGCTTGAAGCGCTTAAATCCCTATGCTATAATAAATTTTCCAAAAGGAGGTAAGTGTTGAAAAGAGATATTCTGTATAAAAGCACAAGAAACGCGGCTCTTTCCGTGACTGCCAGCGAAGCCGTTTTAAGCGGACTTTCCGCAGAAGGAGGTCTTTTCGTTCCGGAAGAAGTGCCTCCGCTTCCCATGTCGTTATCCGAACTGGCAGGACTTTCCTATAAGGAAACTGCATATGAGATAATGAAGCTTTTTCTTACGGATTTTTCAAAGGAAGAGCTTTTAAGCTGCATAGAGGGAGCCTATGATGAAAAGTTTGACACTCCCGTAATTGCACCTTTAAGAAAGGCGGGAAACTCCTGGTTTATGGAGCTTTTTCACGGCCCGACCATTGCCTTTAAGGATATGGCCCTTTCGTTTCTTCCCCGCCTTATGACCACAGCCGCAAAGAAGCACGGGGTGGAAGATACCATAGTGATTTTAACCGCCACCAGCGGAGATACCGGAAAAGCGGCTCTGGCGGGTTTTGCCGGGGTGAACGGCACAAAAATAATTGTTTTTTATCCGAAGGACGGGGTCAGCAGGGTTCAGAAGCTTCAGATGGTAACCCAGGAGGGTGAAAATACCAGTGTAATCGGGGTTGATGGAAATTTTGACGATTGTCAGTCCGCAGTAAAGCGCATGTTCCATGACGAAGATTTAAAAAAACGCCTTAAGTCCGGGCATTTCCGCTTTTCCTCTGCAAATTCCATAAATATTGGAAGGCTCATTCCCCAGATCGTATACTACGTTTACGCTTATTCCAGGCTGTTAAAGAACGGGGATATCAAAGAGGGTGAAGAAATAAACTTTACCGTCCCCACCGGAAACTTCGGAAACATCCTGGCGGGCTACTACGCAAAGCGCATGGGACTGCCGGTAAAAAAGCTTATCTGTGCCTCCAATGAAAACAAGGTTCTCTTTGATTTCTTTAAGAGCGGCACCTATGATAAAAACCGGGAGTTTATCCTGACAAGCTCACCGTCGATGGACATACTGATTTCCAGCAACCTGGAGCGCCTTATCTACCATGCCGCCGGAGATGACGCGCAGAAGACTCTTGAGCTTATGAATCTTCTTGCAAAGGACGGAAAGTATGAAATTCCGGAGAGCATGAAAGAAGAGCTTAAGGATTTTGTCGGAGTTGCGACTTCCCAGGCAGAGACGGAAGAGATGATCGGAACTCTTTTTAAGGAGACCGGATACGTTATTGATCCCCATACGGCTGTGGCTGCCCATGGTTACCGGGAGTATCGTAAAAACACCGGAGATGAAACTCCGACGGTTATAGTTTCGACCGCAAGTCCCTTTAAATTTGCCGGAAGCGTTGTGAGGGCGATGCAACCCGGGACAGAAGAGAAGGATGATTTCAAACTGATAAATAAGCTCTGTGAGCTTTCGGGAACCGGGATTCCTGCGGCGGTTAAGGATCTGAACACTTTACCGGTCCTTCACAGTAAAACGACCGCTCCCGACGGAATGGTATCCGCAGTTGAGGAAATACTCGGGTTATGATTCCCGCAAAATATACTTAAGGAGGAGATTTTTAAAATGAATAAGTCAATCTGGAAATTGTTATTATCAGCGGTGCTTTCCGCCTGCCTTTTAGCCGGCTGCTCCGGCGACGAGCTGCGTTCCGCGGCGGATTCCATGGCGGCCGGTCTGGAGGAAAAGGGATTTTTAAATCAGAAAATAAGCTTTTCATATGCGGATAAGGAAACGGGAGCGGCGGAGCTGATTTCTGACGAGGCCTATTACGACGGACTGAATTCCACCGAGCTCATGCTTTTCACCGGAGATGAAAACTTCACGAACGAGGATTACCGGGCCTTTGCCGGTGAGCAGGTACTGGAAATGACGGCGGAAGATCAGGCGGCTTTGAATGCCTGTATTGATATGCTCCAGGAGGATTTCGACGAACTGGGCTTTTCTCTTCCTTTCGGAAGTAATTTCAGCTTTATAAAGACCACGATGAAGGAGAGGAAAGACTCGATAATTTATACCGCCGGTTCGGATATCTGTGTCAGCCAGGACTTTATCGATATGACAGAGTCGGAGGATGAATACGAAAAGTACATGGCGGAATACCTTCTTTCAGCGGAGTTGTTTCGGGTTATTGCCAATAACGATCCTTACTTCAGGGAGAACATGTACCGAATTCTCGGCTTTACGATTGAGAATGAGGAGCCCGATTTTTCCGAAGAGGTCCGTTCAAAGCTTGTTAAAGATTCTCCCTCCGCGAAATATGATGCTCATGCCTCCTTCACACTGGACGGCGTTCCCACGGAAGGAACAGTTGTGTTCTATACAGAGAAGAAGCCCAAAGCCGGAAAGTCGTTATATGATATCTGCACTGCCGGTGTTGTGCCCTGGGACGAGCCCGACAGAATAGTGCCTGCCGAGAAAATTCCCGATTTTTATGTTGTTATGGGAAGGAACCTCGGAGAGGTTATTTCCGTGGATGATTGTCTTTCCTGGAATTTCGGTCTGGCCACGGCGTTTCCGGTTACAGAGAATGAAGAGCTCGGAGATTTCCCGAATCCCTCAATTATCAATGAGATGCATGCCTTTCTTGCAAACGGAACACCGACGAAGAGCGTAACCGGAAAGAATACGCCTGAAGGTGAAGGGGAAGTCACCGAAGACGAGCTTGAAGCTGTTGCGATGGAGGTTATCCGCGGATATTGGGGGAACGCGAATGAGCGTATAGAAAGACTCACAGCCGCAGGTTATGACGCGAAGGTCGTGCAGAAGAGAGTTAATGAGATAATGAAGACACTCAGATGAGAAGCTGAAACGAAACACCCCGCGGCTGCGGGGTGTTTTTTTACTCACTTAATACGAAGTTTACGGTTCCGAAAGAAAAATCCACAGGCAGAACCCAGATTTTGGAATGAAGGGTAAAGGGCTCCTCGGGAGGCTCCAGGACAGGGGGCTCCAAAGTGGATTCAACATCCTCCGTGTCGGAAAGATTGACCAGGAAAAGACCGTTATGCAGGTTCATAAAATCTGCGGCAAGTTCGTTTACGATGCTGTCATAGTGATCCAGCTCAAATTTGGAATATTTCGCCGCAAAAGCGGTAAGAACAGCATCTTCGGCGTAGAGAGCCGTGAAAGCCTGATAATCGCCGGTAATAGCCTGTGAAAGAAAGCAGTTTTCAGGCAGAGTCTTAACGCCCTTTACTTTTCTCGAAGCGGCGGAATCCTCAACGAACCTGTTCAGGTTGAATATCAGCTCGGACATGTAAGCTTCTTTTCTGGGTTTAGCCATACGCTCAGCCCTCGGATACACCTGTTATATGCTCCAGAGCCGTCCTTATCTGCTCAGGAGAAGCGGGCTTCTGAAGAAAATCCTTTGCCCCGGCTCTGATGGCCTCCCGGAGATTCACCTGTGTCCCCACCGAAGAAACGATGATCACATAGGCATTGGAATCGTATTCACATATTTCGCGGGTGGCGGTAACTCCGTCCTTGACCGGCATCACGATATCCAGAAAAGCCACATCGGGATGATTGGCCTGGTAGCTCTCTACGGCGGCCTGTCCGTCGTAAACTTCAATGATATTTGTGACACCTGCCTTTTTAAGACTGTCAGTCAGGGATTTTCTCGCAAGAAGCGAATCGTCACAGATTAAAACAGTTAATTCTTCTATTGTCATAGCATCAACCCCTTCGGATGAAATACATTTACTTATTATATTTTATATCATAACAGGCGGCATTGC
>JAILBQ010000052.1 GCA_024680815.1 Lachnospiraceae bacterium
GCCGCAAATATCAGCATAAAATACGAAACCATCACAAGACCGTCCATACTTTATCCCTACTGTATCGTGCATTTATCCGTGCTGCCGTCCGAGGAGGCAATTATGCTCTCTCCATCATCCACGACGGTGAGCATATAGAGCTCCTCCGGGCTGTCCTCAGGAAAGGCCACGTAGGAGCTGATGCCCAGCCTGTCGATCATAATATCCCTCTTCTTTCCGCCCATGCCCGTATAATAGAGCTTTCCTTTGCCTTTATAAGCGTCGTCCATCGTGATTTCAACCCTAACCGTAATTCCAGTGATAATCCGTGATCGACGTGATAAGATAAGTGTCGTCAAGGGTAAAGGGCGTTGTGGAATGACCGGGCGAATTATCTACCGACGCAATGTTAAAATTCGTCCAGATTTCCGGGTCCTCAATGTTCCCCGCGAAGCATACGTCCACCTCTCCGAAGGTCATTGTGAACGCTACCAGTGCGCTTAACAGCGCCAACAACAGTTTCTTTGTCTTTTCCATTGCTTTCCTTCTTCTGATTGAAATTCTTATTCTATATTATGTAAACCAATCTCCCATATAAGTCGGACTTATTCTTCCGGCAGCTGATTCCAGGGGCTGTTACCCTCGCCCCATTCCAGACCGCCGTTGTCTTTGCCGTTATAGGAATCTACAACGTCCTGAACCATCTTTTCACCCATGGACGGCAGCTTCTTTCCGCTATCCGCCTCATCGTCATTGTCCTCGTCGTCATCTTCATCATAGTCTTCATCGTCCTCGTCTTCATAGTCTTCGTCGTCTTCGAAATCATCGTCCTCGTAATCCTCGTCGTCCTCGTAGTCTTCGTCGTCCTCGTAATCTTCGTCGTCCTCGTAATCTTCGTCGTCCTCGTAGTCTTCGTCTTCGTCGTAGTCTTCGTAATCTTCGTCGTCATAATCTTCATCGCCGTCAATGCCTAAAAAGCCGTTGATGGCCCCTTCGACTCCGTCCTCAAGACCGCCCTTTAAGGCGTCGACAGCTCTGCAGCCGGTCAGCATAAGGGCCAGAGACAGGCCGAAAATCATCAATAATGCAGTCATTCTCTTCTTCATAATTCTTTTTCTCCTTTGATTGCTTTTACGTTTTTTACACCAGGTTTTTTCTTTTGTTAATACATCGGCGGATTATATACCCATTCCGTAATCGGTCCCATCTTATATTCGTATTCGTAGACGTTATACATCCGCACCTCTCCGGTCACATTATCCATAACGCCGTAAACCAGATACGTGGTTTCCCCGTCCTCATGTCCCTCGGGGAAACTGCATTTGATCATCTGATGCGCCCGGGAAACATCGTCTCTCCAGCCCATGGTATCATCATGGGGGATCGGGCCGAAGGTCTCCAACGGCTTTTCGGGCCAGCCCGTTGTAAAGTACTGCTTCGGCTCAGCTTTGATCCCGAAGTCTCCTGTATCATATTCCACATCGCAGAAGCCGAAGGCGCAGATCACACTTCCCGGCGGCTCCGCCTCGTTTGAATCACAGTAGATCGTAAGGGTCGGCTCTGTGTAATCCCCGGCATACATCGAACTGAAATAAAGCTCAGGGATCTCCACGGTATAGGTATCTCCCTCTTTCGTATCCTCAAAGCGGTACACCATTTTCTGACCGTCCACACCGTAGCGCTCTGCCGTAACACTGACCCCGTCCTGTTCCGCGCTCTCATTTACGGCTCCGATGTACCTGATATCCTTAAGCGTCCACTTGCCGGGATGGTCGTAGCGCATCCAGTCGGGGTCTCCCTCGTGATCTCCTTCCTCCGTGCGCTCTTCAAAGAAATCTTCGTCCTCTTCGATATCTCCCTCTACCCAGGTATATTCCCAGCTGTCCCGGACAACAGGCTCTCCTCCTTCCTCGCTGAAAATGTCCAGCACAAGGAAGACCTTATCCCCGTCTTCCCCGATCATCTTCGGAAAATTTCCCGTCATTTCAAAATAAGCATTGTTCAGCTTTTCGTTATACGGCACCCCCTTCGGGTCGCAGAGCTCATTCTTTAAGGAGAAATACTTCATCGGCAGCGCCCGGTCTTTCCCCGGGTGTTTATAGCAATAATCACGCATAGTCACCGACTGTCCGAAAGGAGCCTCTTCATCCTCTTCGACATCCGCAAAATACATCGATCCATAGAGATCCCAGAAGGCATCCTCCTCATCCTCCTTAGGATACTGGAAGGTGACTCTCGGTCTGCACTCGGCCCCCGGGCGATATTGCTCCTCAAGGGCCCCCACATTCACTATGACCTCAGAGGCTTTGTCTTCGGCATCAAAATCAACGAATATATCCTCCCATTCGTCTTCGCTCCCCCGACGTATCTCAGCCTCATAGCCCTCCGCTTCCCAGCTGTCGTTAAGCGGATCAAATTCCGAAAAGTCCGTCAGCTCCCAATGACCTTCACCGGAATCGGGAGGAACAAAGTGCTTTCCTTCACCGGACCAGGTTTCGATGTCGGAAACGTCTGCGCGTGCTTTCCATTCATAGCGCTCCTCAGGATATACCTCCTCAGTGATCTCACCGCCGCTTGTGCCGGAGTCACTATTCCCGTTCCCGCCGCCTTTTCCCTTGCCTTTTCCGCCTTCACCGCTGCAGGCGGTCAGAAACACCAGAAGCATCACCAGCACAACACATGTCAGTCTCTTTTTCATATTGATTCTCCTTTTTTCTGATGCGGGTGGCATCCTGAGGCTGCAGCCGTAATTGCCCTGCCGGTCATTACACGGTCTGCTGCGCGATACCCTTGATGTTATTTAAGGCCCAGTCTTCATTTACGACAGTGACCACGCTGTCGCAGTACGGGCACTTAGCCGTCTGATTGATGTTAAGCGGCGCGCCGCAGTGAGGACAGGAAATACTCCTTATGCCCTCGCCCGTTACGGTAATTGTTCCGCTCTTACGGCACAAATCCCATTCATAGGTCATGAATTTCTCCCTGCGCATATCGCCGGAGACAACCCTCCCTGTTTTATCATCCAGAATATAGGCCACGATGCGGGAGCGAATCGTCACCACGATATGATCCATTCCGCCGGTCTGATAGAAGCCCTTCGGCGAAACCTCCAGAACCGCAACACGCTCGGTACAGGGAGTCCGACCGTACCGGCGCATCTCATCGAGCTGTCTGTCGCTCTGGGCATAAAAGGCGTCGGTGAAATAGGGCTTTAAGCTCTCGATATTCTTTTCATGCCAGCGTTGCTGCATCTGCACATAGAGGTTGGAAAGTCTCTCGCGGAACTCGCCCTCATTAAAGTGCGGATCCAGCGAAAGATAGGCTCTCATGGGCTGCAGAGCAGGAGCCTGTCCGCCCCCTCCTCTTGCCATGGGAGGAGCAGCGCCTCGAGGAACATTGTTGTCCTTCTTTTTAAAGAGCTTGGAGAACAGCTCCTTTATCGCAAAGAAAATGATCAGAATGATTACCAGAACCACGGCCAGCAGGAAGGTTCCTATATCCCCGACAAGACTTCCGCCCGAGTAGCCGTCGGAGTCCCACCCTCCGTCTCCGCCGCCTCCGCCGCCTCCGCCGAAGTCAGTGTCTCCGGCAAAATTGCCGAAATCCGCTCTTGCCGGCACCGAGGACATTGCCGTACATAAAAGCCCCAAAAGCAGGAACACTGTAAGAAATATGAGCAAACGCCTGTAAGAACGCATTGTCTTTCCTCCTATTTTCTGATCTGCCAGGCTCTGACACTGGCTAACAGCTGTTTTTCCCTGCCTTCATTGAAGGAAACAATCTTCAGTGTGACCGGATGAAGCCCATTTTTTAACATCAGGCGGTAATGCAGCTTGAAAGCACCATTCTCCTTAATTTCACGCAGAACGTTTTCCTTTGTAAAACCTTCCAGATATTTCGGCAGATCTTCCGGACATACGACCTTTTTGCCGTCCTCAGCGCCCCGGAGAAAGAAATCTTCCCCCTCCTTTGCAAAACCGAAGGCCTCATATTCATCGGAAGATGTGTATTCTATATAGCGCCCTGTATCCGTATTTATCGCATATAGAGACAGGTAATCCTCACTGATTGCCATGATCCTTGCAAGATAAGAACGCTCTTCTCTGGCCTTCTGCAGCTGTTCCCTCAGCTTCATCTGTGCATCAACGGTACTGATACCGATGATAAGCCGGTTTCCTCTCTGAAGACGGGTGATCTTCATATTGGTATATACCGGTGTCCCGGTGTCCGTCAAACGATATGTGGATGTGAATACCCCCTGCTTATCCAGCTCGTTCAGGATGTTTTCTTTCGTGAACCGATCCAAAAACGGCTGCTGGTCCTCCTCATACACCCGTTCAAGAGCTTCCTTTCTGACAGTTCCAAAGAAGTCTGTCCCCTGACGCATCTTCGACAGCTCATCCCCACCGACAGAAGAAAGGTATTCCGTGTATTGCCCGGTATCCAGATCCACCACAAAAATGTTGTTGTAGTCGGTTGCCAACGCCCTGGCGATATCCTCATAGGATTCCTCTCCCGTGGGATCGGAGACAGACAATACGGCGATTGCCACCGCAGTGCTTG
>JAILBQ010000085.1 GCA_024680815.1 Lachnospiraceae bacterium
TCAATCTTCAAGTTTTCCAGTTCCTAATTCATGTTATTATCCTTCATGATTTACTCCTCATATTGCCTGGGATAACCGATTTCCTCCTTGTAATAGTTGATACGAAGAACGATTGATCCCGGCAGACTTTTTTTCAGGTAATCCATCTTTGCCGGATCCTGGCAGCTCTTGATTTCTTTCACTGATACCTGAATTTCAGAGATAACAATAAGGCACGCCTGACGGAGCACCTTATTTTCATCCCGGAATGACAAGAAATATCCCTATGACTCCGTATCTCCCGCATGGTTCATAGAATACACCGCAGCTTCAATAAGCTTGTCAAGCTGCTCGGCGGAAATGTTGATTACCTTTTTCCTGTAACCAGCCGGTCACGCAGGTAATCACGTCCGCTTTCTTAGGAACTGTTCATAAATAAATTGTAACTGTTCAGAACCCTCCGGGTTCCTCCAGTTACGCAGCCCGCCATTTGGAGTTTTGCTTCGCAAAAGGGCGGGCTGCCTGTCCGGCAGCCCGTTCGGTGTTTGATCTCTTTCTGTTCTATCCCTTGACTCCGCCCAGGGTCACTCCCCCCACAATGCTCCTTGAAAGGATCAGATATACAAGGATCACGGGGAAGATCGAAAATGCGATCATCACGTAGACCTGGCCCATGTCGAATTTCAGGAAGTCCGCGCTTCTTAACTGGGCTATCAGAATCGGAAGTGTCTTCTTATCGTTCTGATGAAGGATGAGAGACGGGATAAAGTAGTTATTCCAGCTTGTCACAAAAGTAAAGATGGCCTGAACAGCCACGGCCGGCTTCATCAGCGGAAAAACGATCATGTTAAAGGTGCGGAACTCTCCCGCTCCGTCTATACGCGCCGCCTCCACAAGGGAAAGCGGAAGTGTCGCCTCCATGTACTGCTTCATGTAGAAAAAGGTTATCGGTGCCGCGATGGTGGGTACGATCAGGGGGATAAAGCTGTCCTCAAGCTTCATCTTCATTACAAGCTGCATGAATCCCAAGGCGGTAACCTGGGTGGGTATCATCATGATCATCAGAATGAAGGTGAACATAAACTTCTTAAGCTTGAAATCATAAACATGAATGGCATAAGCGGTCATCGTTGAAAAATAAGTGCAGAGGAAAGCGCTTGAAAAAGAAACGATCACGCTGTTTAAAAGGCCGTTCCAAACCGGAAGTGTCCCGTGAAAAAGGTGATCCAGATTATCGATAAGATGCGTGCTGGGTATAACCGTAAATCCGCGGTTCAGTTCCGCGTGAGATCTTGTGGCGTTTAAAAACAGTATGTAGAACCATATAAGACACATCAGTGTCACCAGAACCAGCACCGTATAGGCGATAACCCTCCTGATTTTTATGCTCAGGCCTTTTTCGTTTTTATAAGCGTTACTGTTCATATCGAAGTCCTTTCCGCTTAGTCAGCTCGCAGCTTCAGTCAGCTCAACTCTTCTTTTCGGTTGAAAACCTGTATACCAGAAGGCTCAGCAAACCGGTGACAATGAACATCAGTACCGAAAGGGCACCGCCCATGCCGTAGTTCTTGCTGTACAAATGTTTATTCAGGTACATGATAAGGGTCATCGTGGTCCTCATCGGATCACCGGTGGTATTTGTCAGAACCTGAGGCACATCGAACATCTGCAGTCCGCCGATCAGCGAGGTTATCATGACATAAACAAGGATGGGCCGGAGGAGTGGCAGGGTTATCCTGATAAATATCTGTGTTGAGGTGGCTCCGTCCACCTCCGCCGCCTCGAAAAGTGAAGGATCGATCCCCAGCATTCCGGCCATCAGCAGTATTGTCGTATTTCCGAACCACATGATGAGGTTCATCAGGGCTACGAGGCCCCTGGCGCTCCAGACGGTCTGCAGGAAGTTAAAAGGCTGGGATAGTATCCCAAGCTGCATAAAGATCGAATTAATGGGGCCGTTCACGGAAAACAGCGCATAAAACAGCATTGCGAAAGCTGATGCCATGATCAGGTTCGGAAGATATATGACTGTCTTGAAAAAGCCCTGGGCTTTAAGTCTCAGGGAGGGATCCGTAAACCAGGCCGCCAGAAGGAGGGACAGAATTATCTGCGGAATGAAGCAGGCGATCCACATGATGATCGTATTCTTCGTATATAACCACAGATCCGGATTACGAAAAATCTCTTTGAAGTTATCAAGACCGACAAAATTCGGTCCGATCTGATTCAGCCCCGAACGATAATTCTCAAAAAGAGAATTCCATATGGTGCTCGCAAGCGGAACAAACTGAAAAATCAGATATACCACAACGAAAGGGATCAGAAAAATGTATCCCCATATATTATGCGAAACCGCTTTCTTCCTCATTCAGTCCTCCGTATCAGCGCCGCTTATCAGTATGGGGCTGTGCGTTACGCACAGCCCCGTTTAAAAATCAATTGCTTTTATCAATGCGTTAACTCGGGATGCTTTTCCTCAACAGCCTTGTAGAAGAGATCCATCGCTTCTTCAAGAGTACCGTTGCCGTTCAGGTAATTACGCATCGCGTTCTGCAGCTCTTCGTTGCAGGTCTGGTCATAGGGCGAAAGGTTGGAAAGATCAATCTTCTCCGCTCCCGCGCAGAACATGGGAAGAGGATTCTGCCCGCCGAGTACTTCGTTCTTGTAATCGGGATCCTTTGCCATCGCCTCCATTGCGGGCTTGTTGTTCACGAAATCGTTATCGTCCTTGACGATCTGGGTCATGATCTCTTCATTCGTGGTCATCTGGCGCATGATGTCGGCTACCACATCCTGGTTATCAGAATAGCTGCAGCCGCAGATCCATGTGCCGCCCCAGAAGTAGCCCTGAGGACCTTCGCAGGCTCCCCAGCCGCCAGCATGTGCGATAGAAGCTTCGTCATCGACAGACATTGAGAAATCGATAAACCATGCGGGTCCGAAGTAGCAGAATACCTTTCCTTCGGGATAGAAGCCCTTTGCCCAAGTATTGGAATCCCAAAGCTCATATGTATTGGTCTCTTCCGCGTCTACCCATTCCTTGGAGTAATTTATCCACTCATCGATGTTCTTGTCTATAACGATCTTGCCGTCCTGTACCCAGGGACCGGAAACGTTGTTGGAAAATACACGGTAGGGATCACAGAAAGAAGAGGTCATGAAATATCCTGCTTCCTTTGCCGCCTTGGCAGTCTCATTATAGGTGCTCCAGTCCTTAACCTTCTCCTGAACCTTATCGGGATCATCGAAGCCGAAAATATCCTTTGCGGCCTGGCGGTTATAAATCAGGACACCGGGGCAGCCCTGCCATGAAACACCCTTAAGAACTCCGTTGGAATCGGTAACAATGTCCTGGGTATACTTATACTGGTTCTTCAGCTCGTCGTCCGTAATCCCCAGATCCTTTACGGAAAGGGTATAATCCGTATCAACATATTTAAGAGCGTAGTCAGCTTCGATGAGGAACATGTCTATCCTGTCATCGACCGCCTTGTTTTCCTGATCCAGGAGAGTCTCATCAAGGAAATTCTGATATGCGTTGTTCTGGTTGGGAGTAATGACCCAGTTGACTGTAAGATCGCCGATCTTTCCGGTTGTGGCGTCTGTCGCCTCATAACCGGGATAATGGGCCTCGATTCTTGACTTGAATTCTTCGTTCCAGCAATAGATGTTGAAAACCTTTCCTGTGTCACCGCCTGTTGCGGCCGGTGCCGCGGCCGCGTCAGTCCCGGGCGCCGATGCCGGTGTTACCCCCCCACATGCCGTAAGGGAAACAGCCATTGCCGCCGTAAGCGCGATAGACAGGATCATTCTTACTGCTTTTTTCATCTTCCTTCCTCCATTAAATTTTAAAAAGTTTACGTTCTATGTGAAGCGGTTCTTCCCGCTTTTCACCCTTTAAGCATCCCTATTAAAGCTTCCTTACACTGCCCCCAGGGATGAGATGCCCCGATACCATGATCTGCTCGGCCACGGCTCCCCTGCCTTCCTCTATTAGCTCCACAAGCTTCCTGCCCGATTCGATCCCGATCCTCTCCGCGTCCTGATGGTAGGTCGTAAGCCTCGGCCGGATAACCTGTGAAAGATTTATGCCGTCGTAGCCCACAACACTCACATCATCGGGGATCTTCAGCTCCATCTTCTCCAGTTCATTCATTCCCCCGATATAGGCGAAATCATCCGGATACATGATGGCCGTGGGCGGATCCGGCAGCTCCATCAGTCTTCTCGTCATCTTGGCGCTGATCTTCGTATCGTGATACTGTCCGTCCACCACATAACCGTCAGAGACATCCACCCCGTATTCAGCCATAGCCCTGAAGAAGCCCGAAAGTCTTTTCGCCGTTACCGAGGTGTGTTCACCGTGTATGAAAGCGATCTTCCGGTGCCCCGCCTCCAACAGGTATTTCGTAAGCTCACAGGCTCCCTCCACGTTGTCCGACATTACCGCGCTGACATTATTGAAAACATAGTCGATCGTTACCATGGGGATCTCGCTCTTCACCAGCTCCATTACGGTTTCCCCCGTGAAATCCACGTTCGCGATCAGGACTCCGTCGCAGTTTCTGTACCTTATATGTTCAAGGAAGGAACTGCCTCCAACCCTGCGCCCGATAAAGGTGATGTCGTATCCTCTGCCTTCAAGCTCGTTCTTCGCGCTGTTTAATATCCTGGAAAAGTAGTCGTGGGTGAGACCGCTTAAGGTTTCGTCCTCGAAAACCACCCCGATATTCTGAGATCTGTTGGTTTTTAAAAGCCTGGCAGCCGGATTCGGCGTGTAATGCAGCTCCCGGGCGGCTCTCCTGACCTTTTCCTGGGTGGCTGGAGCCACATCTCCGTACCCGTTTAAGGCTTTGCTCACTGTAGCGGGTGAAACCCCGCACTTTTTAGACAGATCTTTTATTGTTACCATTAAGGCTTTCCCGGCGGCTCCCCTTGCTGCTAAAACGTTTTCGTGAATATAGTCTAAATCGTTTTCGTTCTCCTGTCAACCTGACGTCTTCCACAAGAGTCCAGGCCATTTTTTGTGCATTATTAACAATTCTGCTCTTTCTGACAGTCCTGTGGTTTACAACTTGCCCATCCGCCCTTATAATGATACGAAATCGTATTCGAAAATCGGCAGTTCCCGGAAAGGGAAAGGAGACAGACAGGTCATGCGCTATGGTCATTTTGATGATGAAAACAGAGAATATGTGATAACAACACCGAAAACCCCGCTTCCCTGGATTAACTACCTGGGCACAAAGAATTTCTTCGGCCTCATATCAAATACCGCGGGGGGCTACGACTTCTATAAAGATGCCAAGCTTCTGCGCCTGACCCGGTACCGCTACAACAACTGCCCCCTGGACAACGGCGGCCGCTACTACTATATCAAGGACGGCGATACCGTCTTTAACCCCGGCTGGCAGCCCACCCGGACGGACCCTGACGACTACACCTGCCGCCACGGCCTCGGCTACAGCCGTATCACTTCGACGAAAAACGGCCTCACAGCTTCCCTTCTGGCCTTCGTGCCCGTTGACGACCCCTGTGAGATCAACCGTATCACCTTAACTAACCATTCTTCGGAAAAGAAAAACATCGATCTTTTCAGCTTCATAGAATTTTGCTTATGGAATGCCGCGGATGACAGCTCCAATTTCCAGAGGAATTTTTCCACCGGAGAGGTGGAGGTCAAAGGCAGCACGATCTATCACAAAACCGAATACAGGGAACGCCGCAACCACTATGCGGTATATTCAGTCAACAAACCCATCGCGGGCTTCGATACCGTCAGGGACGCATTCATCGGCGCCTATAACGGTTTCGCCGATCCCCAGGCCGTGCTGGAGGGAAAGAGCCGCAACAGCATAGCCCACGGCTGGCAGCCCATCGGAAGCCACCATCTGACCTGTTCGCTGTCTCCCGGCGAAAGCGAAACCTATATTTTCGTTCTGGGATATTGCGAAAATCCCATAGCCGAAAAATTCGAAGCGCCGGATATCATCAATAAAAAACCCGCGGAGGAGCTGCTGGCAAAATACAGGACCGACGAACAGGTTGACAGGGCCTTTAACGAGCTTAAGGCCCGCTGGGACAGCCTGCTTTCCGCTTACCAGGTTAAGACGGCCGACGAAAAGCTGAACCGCCTCGTAAACGTCTGGAACCAGTATCAGTGTATGGTAACCTTCAACATGAGCCGCAGCGCCAGCTATTTCGAAAGCGGTCTGGGCCGTGGCATGGGCTTCAGGGACTCCTGCCAGGATCTTCTGGGCTTCGTGCACCTTATACCGGAACGCGCGAGGGAACGGATCATAGACATCGCCAACACCCAGTTCGAAGACGGCAGCACCTATCATCAGTACCAGCCCCTTACTAAAAAGGGAAATGCCGATATCGGCGGCGGCTTTAACGATGATCCCCTGTGGCTCATCGCCGGAACCAGTGCCTATTTAAAGGAGACCGGAGACTTTTCCATCCTCGATGAAAGCTGCGCCTTCGACAGCGATTTTTCAAAGGCCGCTCCCTTAATGGAGCACCTGCGCCGGAGCTTCCGCTTCACCGATACCCACAAGGGTCCTCATGGTCTTCCCCTCATCGGCCGGGCCGACTGGAACGACTGTCTGAACCTGAACTGCTTTTCAGAGGAGCCCGGAGAGAGCTTCCAGACCTTCGGTCCCAGCGAAGGGCCCGTGGCCGAAAGCGTTTTCATAGCGGGAATGTTTGTATTGTACGGCCGGGAATACGCCGATATCTGCGATCACCTGAAGCTCACCGGGGAAGCCGCGAAGGTCCGCGCTTCCGTTGAAGAGATGATAAAGAACATAAAGAACGCGGGCTGGGACGGTGAATGGTTTGTCCGGGCCTACGACGCAAAGTCCGACCCCGTGGGAAGCCACGTAAACGAGGAAGGACAGATCTACATCGAGCCCCAGGGAATGTGTGTGATGGCCGGGGTCGGAGTCGATGACGGCAAGGCGGAAAAGGCCCTGAAAAGCGTAGCCGAAAGACTGGACACAGAATACGGTATCGTCCTCCTCCAGCCCGCCTATACCCGCTATCACGTGGAATTGGGCGAGATTTCCTCCTATCCCCCGGGATACAAGGAAAATGCCGGGATCTTCTGCCACAACAATCCATGGATCGCCTGCGCGGAAACCGTTTTGGGCCATGGCGACAGGGCCTTCGAAGTTTTCCGGAAAACCTGCCCCGTCTATCTCGAAGAAAAGAGCGAGATCCACCGCACGGAGCCCTACGTTTACTGTCAGATGGTGGCGGGCTGTGACGCCCCTTCCTTCGGAGAGGGCAAGAACAGCTGGCTTACCGGCACAGCCGCCTGGACCTTTACCGCCATCAGCCAAAACATCCTCGGTATAAAGCCTTCCCTGGACGGCCTCCTCATTGACCCCTGTGTTCCCTCAAGGGCCGCCTCCTATACCGTGGACCGGAAATACCGTGGCAAAAACTACCACATCCATATCAGCAACCCCTCCGGCGTTCAGAAGGGAGTGGCCGGGGTAAAGGTAGACGGAAAAGATATCATGGGGAATATGATACCGCCCACTGACGGTTCCGGGGAAGTTTTCGTAGAAGTTGTGATGGGCTGAAAAATCCGCGATAAGAAAGGAGATCTTTATGTTTAACAGGGATTTCGTATGGGGCGTTGCCACCAGCTCTTATCAGATCGAAGGGGAGGCCATGCGCTTCGGTGCCGGAAAAAATGTCTGGGATGCCTTCTCTCACGCCGGAGGCGGTGTCTATAACAACCAGACCGGCGATATCGCCTGCAATCACTACAATCTGTACCAGCGCGACATCGACATCATGAAGGAGCTGGGCATAAAACACTACCGCTTCTCCACAAACTGGGCCCGTATCCTTCCCGGCGGCTTCGGCCGGGTTAACGAAGAAGGCCTCGCCTTCTATGACCGACTGATCGACGCTCTTCTCAGAGCCGGGATCGAACCCTGGCTCACCGTTTTTCACTGGGAACTGCCTCTTGAGCTCTATTACCGGGGCGGTTTTGCCAACCCCGATATCGTCGAATGGTTCGGTGACTACGCGGCGCTCCTTTCGGATCGTTTTTCCGACAGGGTAAAACACTTCTTTACCATAAACGAGCCCCAGTGCTTTATCGGCCTGGGCTACGTCCGCGGCGAGCACGCGCCTGGAGCAAAACGCGGTACGAAAGAAACCATGCTGATGGGACACAATGCTTTAAAAGCCCACGGACGCGCCGTACAGCGTCTCAGGGAAAAAGCCAGGCAGCCCCTCCTCATCGGCGTTGCCCCCACCGGCAGTGTTCCTTACCCCGTCTCCGACTCCCCTGCTGACATCGAAGCCGCGAAGAAGGCTTATTTTGCTCCCGCGGAAGAAAACGACTGGGCCTGGAGCGTTGCCTGGTGGTCGGATCCGATGATCCTGGGAAAATACCCCGAAGACGCACTGAAAAAATATGAACCCTTCCTCCCCGAAATCAGTGACGCTGATCTTAAGCTGATAAACCAGCCCCTGGATTTTTACGGGCAGAATATCTATAACGGCTACGCGGTAAAGATGGGGGAAAACGGAGAAAGCGAGGCAGTGAAGCGCTATGACGGCTTCCCGAGCACGGGTCTGGGCTGGCCGGTAACTCCGGAAGCCCTGTACTGGGGTCCCAAATTTCTCTACGAACGCTACAGGCTGCCCTTCTATATCACGGAAAATGGTGTAGCGGTAAACGATGTGATCTCTCTGGACGGAAAAGTCCACGACCCCCAGAGAATCGATTTTACCGAACGATACCTGAGGGCCCTGGAAAAAGCTCAAAAAGACGGGGTGGATGTGCGGGGATACTTCCACTGGTCCATCCTCGACAACTTCGAATGGGCCAGCGGCTACTCCTCTTCCTCCCGTTTCGGTCTGGTTTATGTAGATTATCGCACCCAGGAGCGGGTCATCAAGGATTCCGGCTACTGGTATTCACGGCTTATCCGGGGAGATATGCCGCTGTAATGATCTTTATTTCCGCGAGCAATGAGCCAGGCGGGCAAGCTTTGTCATAAGGGGTACCGCGAAGCGGTGGATGCCTTATAACTTGCTTGCCCATTTGACCCTCGACTCTGGATTCTTTCCGGACCGTATCATACGATTTGCGCGAACCGCACCTTTTTTGATGTGAACCGCACCGGATCAACCTGTGAATTTATTCAACCACCATCACATTCAAAATGAAGTATAGCGTCCCTTCTTTCTCTTCCTGGCGGATCTCAAAATCCCCTTTATACTTCCCCCAACTTTTCTGATATTCTTAAAGCCATATCCGTGGCCGCTACCCTCTTTTACAGATCCCGGCAGTCCGTCTTCATTTAATGATTACAGCGCCAAAAGTCCATCCACACGGCAAGCTATGTCATAAGGAGGGGCGCAAAACGTCCAGTGGACGTTTGCTTTGCGCCGACCGCAGCGAAGCGGAGATCGCTTGCGGGAGGATTCCTTATGACTGGCGCCGGTGGGGATGAGACTTTATGGCGCGCCCCGATAAGGAAAAATGTCCAGTGGAAAACATGCCAGTGGCATGTTTTCGGGCACGCTTTGCCGCGCTATGCGCGACAGTGCCCCGTACTTTTTTCGAGCCCGTTTAGCCGAGCTGAGCTCGGCTGGGCTCCGTCGCAAGAAGTGGGGCGGGTTCTCCGCTCCGCTCCGGTCGGTGCTGAACGCTCGTCCACTGGACGAGCAGCACCCCCATGGATTGCGAATATCGGGCATGGTAAAAGCTCCAGTGGAGCTTTTACGGGTGCGTATAGGTGCGCCATGCGTACCTGCACCCCGAACTTGACGCGCCGAGCGCGTCAGTGCCCCGTTGAAGCGCGGAACAATCCGTAATTATACCTTTGGCGTGTTAATCATAGTATGAGATCTTATGGAATATGTCATCGTAATGGCCGTAATAACCGGCATCATGGTTTTATTTGGATTATTGCTGTTCAGATCAGGGCTTACCCATATCGAAACGGGCGAAAAGCGGGCAGGACGCCAGGGAGAACAGGTTGCATCTCAGATCATAAAGGAGATCCTGAATGATGAGGATATCCTGCTGACAAACGTAAAAACAGCCTTTACGGGGAATACTGCGGAACTTGATAATGTGATAATCAACAACCATGGCATCTTCATAATTGAAGTAAAGAACTATACCGGAATGCTTGCCGGTAATGGGAATGACAAGGAATGGCTGAAATCCATATCTTCAGGAGCTTTTTTTCAAAAATCTGTTAAAAATCCCATCTGGCAGGTAAAGCGGCAGGTTAGTATTCTCTCTGATTACTTGAAGCAATACGGGATCAAAAGCAAAATAGAGGGGTATGCTTTTCTTCTGGAAAGAAACAGTCCTGTTGAGAGCCCATTTATATTATCCTCTCAAAAGGATATTGATTCTGTAATTTATTCCGAAATAGACCCCAGGCGTCGGTAATTCTGACGTTTAAAACCATCATTATTTGTTGCCATAAAGCGCAGCTCTTTCGTATTGAACCGGAAGTCTGCGGAACCGGTCAGATCAGCTTTAATTAGGGAGGCCAGCAAAATGGAGAAAGAAGCCAATAAACTTAGTAATACGGAATTAGAGTCAGTATCAGGAGGAAATGGTAATTTTTATAGTAATTATAAATACTATACAGGCCACAAAGGCGCTGTTCTTTTCAAGAGGCCTTCTGGCCTCAGTAAAAAATGCGGCTCTGCGCCACCCCACTGCGAATTAACGATAATCAATTATAACTCCGGGTTTTATCAGGTTTCTGTAAACCCCGATTTTACTATAGATCTATCCATTTCGGGTGATATGCAATATTTCTATGTATTGGAACGAGACGTCATGGTTTTAAAATAATAATCCGTGAATCATCACGACCAAAATGCGGTCGTGATATATCGGTCGCCGCAATGAAATTGCCTTCGGCAATAGCGGCTCCCCCGCACCATTTTACCATCTTATGATTTGGACGCCGGTTCAGTGGCTGAGGTATCACATAGAAAAAATGATTGACCCTTAATATCTACAGTTTTCAAGGTTCAATTGAGCCTTTTTCTTTCAGCTCATTCTTTCATAGGTCACTTGACACTACCGTCTTTCAGGTAATTCGTGTGCGTCGTTAGTCAACCACCAATTTGTGACCGTTCTCGCAGTAATAGCCCTCGAAATCGGGTCCTTTAGGAAAATAGGAGAAGTGCTGGTGTCTACAATGGGTTTTGCAGATGATGCATACGTTTTTCTGTATGTCCCACCATTCCGGGACGTGCGTCAGCTCGCCGCTTGACACATACATCACATGCGCTTTGCCGCCTGCCACCATCTCCAACTCTTCATCGTTAAGCAGCATCCCTGCATTTTCAATGAGGCTCTTCTTTTCGTTACTGCCCCCGACCGAAGGGAGCGGGGGCTCTGGATGTCCAGTGGACATCCGTTCAGAGCCGACCGGAGCGAAGCGAAGATCCGTGAGGCTTTGAGCACTTAGTTCAGAGAAATCCGCT
>JAILBQ010000013.1 GCA_024680815.1 Lachnospiraceae bacterium
TACACTCCACCCTTGACAGACCGAATACACTGCCTCCCACAATGGCTCCGAGCTTTCCCGTTGCCTGTACTGTGCCTCCGGCTTCAACCTTTGAATCCAGGAAGCTGTTTGCCCGGATATTTCCTCCCGCTTTAACCGTCGCATATTCCACAAAGTCCATAAGGATATCCCCTCCGGACTCGATTTTTGCGCTTCCGGCTCCCATAACCCCGCCCCGGATCAGGATATCTCCTTTGGCAACTACGTCCGAGCCTTCCAGCGACCCGTCTATTGTCACGGTTTTTTCGGCTACGATCTTCACTCCCGGCTTGACGCTGCCGTGGATTAAAATATCACCGTTGAAATACACATCGCCGAAAACATTATCTATATCCTGCTGGAACTCCCTGAAATTCATGACGGAAAGCTTATTATTATTAACCTCCACCCGGCCGCTGATATTTGCCGTGTACATCCGGGTGTTTTCGTTATAATAGCAGCCGACAGTCATGAACGGCCTCACATCCTTTGCGGGCTTAGGCATGACAACCTTTCCCCTCACCGTCTCGCCCGGTTTTCCCTGAACCGGAGGATGATAAACCGCCAGCACATCCCCTTCGTTAACGCAGGTTATAGCATTGATGCTTGTGTAATCCACCGAACCGTCTTCCCTGATTTCAGGCTTCCGGTTCTTTGTATTAAGCTCAAAGCGATATTCGAAATATGCGTCTTCGCCGTTCTGGACCGGGGTTCCCTCCGCGATTAAGACTTCCCGGTCATAGATTTTTTTCTTAAGAATAGCCGCAATCCTGGATTCCCTTATTCCGGTTCTTATCCCGTTCTTTTCCAGAGCAGCGTAAAAATCCCCCTTAGTGTATTCCATGCCGGGATCAGGGCGGGCAGCTACAACATAGGCAGTCATATCCCCGTCCCGGAGTAAAAATCGGATTTTTCGTGTCAGATCTGTATTTTTCCCCGCTTCTTCCATGAAAACTCCCTTCAGATCGGAAACCGAACTACATCTCTTTACGCAAAACCCTCAGTCTTTCAGAAACTTCAGAAAGCATCTTTTCATACTCGCCGCGTTTTCTTTGCTCTTCCTCCACCTTTTCCTTCGGCGCCCTCGAAAGAAACTTTTCGTTATGCAGCATTGAATCCGACCGCTTCAGTTCGCCTTTAAGACGCCCTTCCTCCTTTTCAAGGCGGGCAATTTCCTCTCCGATGTCCACAAGCTCCGCAAGCGGCATGTAAACAGCGGCGTGCTTCGTCACGACCGAAACGGCGTCGGAAAGCTCCTCCGGTACAAAATCAGTCACTTTAACGGCCGAAGCGCCGGCAAGAGCGGCAGTCATAAGGCTTTCCTTCAGGAAAGCTTCCCTGACCTCCTCCTCCTCGGAAAACACAGTCAGTTCAGGCTTCTTCGAAGGAGCAACGTTCATCTGCGCCCTGACGTTTCTGACGCCCCGTATGGCCTCTCTGATATAATCAATATCCCCGGCTTCCTTCCTGAAGGCAAGCTCATCGCTGTATGCCGGCCACGGGGCAATCATGATTGAATCGTACCCCTCTCCGCCGGTCTCTTCCGAAAGCGTACAGTATATCTCCTCGGTCACAAAAGGCATAAACGGGTGGAGGAGCTTCAGGGCGTCTGTCAGTACCTTCTTAAGCGTCCAACGTGCCGCCTGGTGGGATGACTCGTCATCGGTATTATAGAGTCTGGGCTTCACCATCTCAATATACCAGTCGCAGAAAAAGTCCCAGATAAAATCATGAATCTTCCCTGCGGCTATGCCCATCTCATATTTTTCCATATTGTCGGTGACTTCGCGCACCGTATCATTAAGTTTACATAATATCCATTTATCTGCGTCGGTAAAAGCGGACATATCCGGTTTCTCGGTTTTTCCTTCACCGATGTTCATCAGAATAAATCGGGAAGCATTCCAGATTTTATTGGCAAAATTCCGGGAAGCCTCCACCCTGTCATAGGAGAACCGCATATCATTTCCCGGAGAATTCCCTGTCACCAGGGTAAAGCGAAGGGCATCCGCCCCGTACTTCTCAATTATCTCCAGAGGATCTATGCCGTTGCCAAGAGATTTGCTCATCTTTCTTCCGAGCTCGTCGCGTACAAGGCCATGGAAGAGCACCGTCTTAAAAGGCCTCTCTCCCATCTGCTCATAGCCCGAAAAGATCATCCGGATAACCCAGAAGAAAATAATGTCATAACCCGTAACCAGAACGTCGGTCGGATAAAAATAGTCAAGCTCCTCTGTTTTCTCCGGCCAGCCCAGGGTGGAAAACGGCCAGAGCGCCGACGAAAACCAGGTGTCCAGTGAATCCGGATCCTGCGTCAGATGTACGCCTCCGCATCTGGGACATTTCTCCGGCCTGACGGAATCAACCACCAGTTCGCCGCAGTCGTCGCAGGTATATGCCGGAATCCTGTGCCCCCACCAGAGCTGTCTGGATATACACCAGTCCCTGATATTATCCGTCCAGTTAAAATAGGTCTTCTTCATCCGGTCGGGTACAAGGCGGATATCCCCGTTTCGTACCCCCTCTGCCGCAGGCTTTATCATTTCATCCATACGGACAAACCACTGATCCTTGACCAGCGGTTCCACCGTCGTTCCGCAGCGGTCGTGAGTTCCGACATCATGCGTGTAATCCTCTATCTTCACGAGGAGCCCCATGCCGTCAAGCTCTTTCACGATGGCCTTTCTTGCTTCCATCCTGTCCATTCCGGCATATTTTCCGCCGTTTTCGTTGATGGTGGCATCGTCGTTCATTATATTGACCAGAGGAAGGTTGTGCCTCTTTCCGACCAGAAAGTCGTTAGGGTCATGTCCCGGTGTGATTTTCACAACACCGGTTCCGAATTCCATATCCACGTAATCATCCGCGACAACGGGAATCTCCCTGTTCACTATAGGTAACAGTACCTTTTTGCCGATGAGATCCCGGTACCGCTCATCCTCGGGATGAACAGCCACAGCCGTATCACCAAGCATGGTCTCCGGCCTTGTGGTCGCAAACTCAATAAAACGATCCGTACCGATGACGGGATATTTGATATGCCAAAGATGTGATGCCTGTGTTTCATATTCCACTTCCGCGTCGGAAATGGTGGTCTGGCAGACCGGACACCAGTTGACGATCTTCGCGCCCTTGTAAATCCAGCCCTTTTTGTATAATCTGAGAAACACCTCATTGACCGCGCGGTTGCAACCCTCGTCCATTGTGAAGCGTTCACGCTCCCAGTCACAGGAGCTTCCCAGCTTTTTAAGCTGCTCCGTAATAGCCCCGCCGTATTCCTTCTTCCATTCCCAGGCCCGCTTTAAAAAGCCTTCTCTGCCCAGCTCTTCCTTGGAGGTACCCTCCTCTTTAAGCTTTTCAATAATCTTCACCTCCGTGGCAATGGAGGCGTGATCAGTCCCGGGCTGCCAGAGTGCGTTGTATCCCTGCATCCTTTTAAAACGGATCAGGATATCCTGCATTGTCTCGTCCAGCGCGTGGCCCATATGCAGCTTTCCGGTAATATTCGGCGGGGGAATCACTATGGTGAACGGTGTCTTTGTCCGGTCCACCTCAGCATGAAAATAGTTTTTATCAATCCATTTCCGGTAAATACGATCCTCCATCCCCTGAGGACGGTAGGTTTTGTCAAGTTCCTTTGCCATGATCTGCTCCGTATATACTTATTTAATATAAATATACTGTTCAGAGCATGCCTGTGTCAATGCCATGTTCACTATTTACGCTGATTTTTCCGATTTTTTTCCAAATACGGCAACCCCTTCCCCGCTTTGCCTCTCAATCCGTTCCAGAGCACGTTTCACGGCGGGAACCGAGATCACGAACAGGGTGGCGACCATCTCGATTATAATATAACTGTAGTTATAAATAATGGGGTAAAAGGCCGCAAGAGCTTTCGGAAAGCTTTCTGGCATATAATCCATCCAGTAAAGATAGCCGCCGATGGTATGAAAGAGCCCTCGCATGATGCAGCCGACCACATAGCCGATTTTCAGACCGTTCTTCTTCCCCTTCCATATTCCGGAAAGTCCCAGAGCCGTGAACGCGAAAAAATAGTCGCAGCAGACCTGAAACGGCGTCAGCATATAGGCGCCGCCACTATGCATAAACTGCAGAAGGCTGTATGCAAAGGCGGTCAGAAGCCCGACTCTTACTCCGAAGAGATAACCGGCAAAGCAGATAAAGAACATTGAAAAAAGAGTAACCTCACCTCCGAAGGGCATTTCGTAGCGGATAAAGGATGTAATAAAAGCCAGCGCAAGCGAAATACCGGCCATTGCCAGCTGTTTCGGGCTGATTACGGGCTTTCCCTGCTTTTTATCCGCTATGAACGCCGTAAGCAGCATTACAGCCAGAAGTACCAGCACCAGAACCACTGTTCCGGCTTTTGTCATTGCGTAGTAACCGTCTTCTCCCGAAATAAAAATGGACATAAAAAAACCTCCCTGATATTCGCCGGAGGATCTTCACAATCATTTCCAGATAAAAATATCTGGTGCTTCCTTACGCCGGTATTACCCGGTTCAAGTGATAAGGGTTTTCCGCCTGTAAACGGCGGAAATCTCAGCTTCCGCTCCCCCAGCCATTATTTTTATTTTCAGCTTACTATACAATATCCCCTGTTTTTCTGTCAACCCGTCACCTTAAGAGGGTTTCCTGCGACTGGGGAATTATCCATCCTCCGCGTTCATCAAAAAACCGCTTCATGTCCTCCATGGTTCGGTCAAAAACCTCTGAGGCATAGGGCTCCTTAAAGAATCTGCGGTTACCCATGATCGCACCCTCTCTTGTCCTCCCGGCAATTTCCTCCAGAATCCGGTCTGCACGTGACGGTGCAAACTCATTCTCCGATAATTCCTCCATCCGGGCCACAAGGGCCTCGCAGAATCCCCTGTTGCGTGTGAGCTTCTGAAAAAGCTCGTCTCCGCTCCCCCAGCCCTCCCGGCCGTTTAATACCCGCTCGACGGAATTGACGCTGACACTGTCAAGCCTCATATCATTATTGTTATCATAATTTAGCCATCTCCATCTGCCGTCTCCTTCTCCGGCTCTTCCGGGCTCCTCCGCACTCCACATTGCGGAATTCAGCATGGGCCAGTCCATCGCGTCTCCGAGGTATAGCCTTGCCCCGTAATAATCCAGAAGACTCTCCAGATCCATGAATTCCTGAAACTTCTGATAGTCCTCTTCCCGGGACAAATCGCAGTTCAGCATAAAGTACCGGAAGTCTTCATATCTTTCGCGGCTGTCAGAATCCCCGCTTTGAAGGAGCCTTTCCTTAACAATCCCGACCCTCTCCTCATCAAGGTCATAACGTTCCGCAAGATACGAGGTATCCCGTTCGGAGCACAGCCTGTAGGAGCCCCAGAATTCCCCGTCCAGATAAACATAGTAAAGGTCTCCGTATTCCATGGAGGTGAAATCCAGATTTTCGGTAAGCTTTGCGTAAAGCGCGTCCTTAACCTTTGTGGCTTCATCGTCCGCGCAGGAATAGAGCAGAAGCTTCGACAAATGCCGGTAGCCGGGTATCAGCTCATCAGTGTTTAAAAATATATCACTGCCGGAATAACACCCTCTTGCAAACAGCTTAAAGCTTTTCTGAGGCTGCCATCTTGAACCGTTTCCCTTAATCCTTATCCCTGCCTCCTGAGCTGTAACAAGCTCATGCAAGGCATTAAAAACCGTGAACGAAGCAGGCCTTTCCCATTCAACTCCCGACTGGTTATAGTTTGCCATCGTGTGATAGGTCATTTTTATACCGTTGATGCTCACACTCCCGTCCAGCGGAAGCTCCGGATGCGCGGAGGCATAGGCGGCAGCTTCGGGATCCTCCATCACCGTGCGCTCAAAATCCTCGGCCCCGTAATTCCCAATCACGTATATCCCCTTATCCGGATCAAAAAGATTTTCGGGATCCGTCACAAGAGATATCACGCCATATCCCTCCAGCTCCTCCGGAAAGCTTCCTGCAAAATAGGTGGCAGTTACGGTATCGCTGTATCGCCCGGCTGAATCAAAGAGCCTCGCCCTCACAACAGTGCATTTAGGCACGGGTTCCTCCGGAATTTTGTAAGGGTTGCGGTATTGGTAATAATCGAAAAAATAAGGGGAAATATCAGTACGGTCCGCATATCTGTCAGGTTCGGAGCTGACATCCCGTATGATAACCGGCTCCGTATACAGCGGAGAGCTTTTTTCAGGTTCGGAGCCGTCCAGAGTATAATGAATTTCCCCCTGCGCGGTCGCAGACATGGTTAAATTGAACTCATCAGTGTAAAATCCGCTCGTGGCAGAAAAAACCGGTTCCGGCAGCTCCGGGTAGTATCCTTCACCCGCATCCCGGTTGCTGTAGCCCGGAGTAACTGTCAGTCTTTCAAAAGAGCCTTCACCGTCCTCTCTTCTGCCATAGGAGGTATCATAATGCAGGGCTGGCACTTCCACGAAATCCACCGGCCGTCCCGTACTGTCCGAAAGAAAGAGGGAAAAGCCCTCCGCCGAAAAGCGAAAGGAAATGACGGGCCGTGACTCAATATTTTCATTCTTCTCACTCCCCGTAAGCAGAAACTGCTTCAGATCAAAATCTTCATCAATATCCGGCTTTTTATCCTCTTCTCCGGCAACTCCGGAAGTATACAGCACAAGGTATTCCCCGGGCTGAATGGTTACTTCGGGAAATATCCATTTATCCGGCCGCCTGGCGGAATCCGAGAGCATCCAGCCCGTAAGGTCGTAAGCCCTGTCCCCGGAATTATATAATTCAAGCCAGTCGGGATGATTCCCCTCTTCGTCAGCCAGGCAGGCAAGATTTGACGCGCAGATTTCATTAATGCGAACCGCGCTCTCTCCCTCTCCCGGTTTCATCAAAGCAGCCGACAGAAACAGAAGGACAACCAGCAGAAACGGGAACAGCAGCAGAATATTCCTTTGAGCATATCTTTTCTTCAGACCATTCATAAAAATAACTTGCGTTTTCTTTCGATCATTTCGTCTACTCTGTCAATATAAGGCCCGACCTCCTTAAAAGTATCGCAACGGGTGATATGCTTACCGTCGCTGCCCTCCGGGTCAGCCTTTACCATTTTGGACACCGTTCCCGCCCCGCAGGCGATAACCGGCTCGGTTTCCTCCATCATCAGGATGTTGTAAAGTCCCTCCGTTCCGCGTTCCGCTCCGCTCTCCGGTTCCTCTCTTGCATAGCCGGTGTTTTCAAAATTTCCTGCTATATTTTTCTGGCGGTAAAGGTAATATGGAGTCAGACCGATTTCCGCCGCCCCGGATGAGGCTATTGACATCATTTCGTCAGAGTTATGTAAACCATCTGCGGGCAGTACTTCTCTCGCCTCCGCCAGCCTTGAGGCGCGCTTAAGTGCCAGAGAATGAACGGTAAGGTCATCCGGTTTCATCCTGATGATCTCGTCCATCGTATGACGAATCTCCCTTTCGCCTTCCCCCGGCAGACCCAGTATTATATCCATGTTTATATTGGTAAATCCTTCTTCTCTTGCGAGGAAAAAGGCTTTCTTAACCATTTCCGCGCTGTGTGAGCGCCCGATTTTCTTAAGGGTTTCGTCATTCATGCTCTGCGGGTTCACGCAGATTCTGGATACCCCGTATTCCTTAAGAATTCTCAGCTTCTCCCGGTCAATGGAATCCGGACGTCCTGCCTCTACGGTAAATTCTTCTGTTTTTCCGGCATGGAGGGTCTGGTTTACATAATCCAAAAGCCTGTCAAGGCTTCGTGCACTCAGTGCCGTAGGCGTGCCGCCACCTATATAGACCGTATTTAGTATTCTGTCGGGAAAGGCAGACGCCGCGAACTCTATTTCCTTAAAGAGCGCCGTCAGATACGCTTCCTCCATATCCCTCATCCCGTCAATGGGATATGAGGAAAAAGAACAGTAGAAACACCTGGAGGGACAAAATGGAATACCGATATAGACGCTGTA
>JAILBQ010000125.1 GCA_024680815.1 Lachnospiraceae bacterium
GGTTCATGACTTTCGTCTCCACCTCAAGACCTTCAGCTATCTTTTCATTGACTATATCCTGAACCTTGTTTATTTCCTCCTCGGTCATGGCCTGACCGTATGTGAAGTCGAACCTCGTCCTCTCGGGATCCTGGTAGGATCCGGCCTGCTCCACAGAGTCGCCGAGCACGCGCCTTAAGGCACTCTGTAAGAGATGGGTCGCCGAATGGTTCCGGCAGGTCTTCGCCCTGTTTAAAGTATCCACCTTAAGGGTGGCAGCGTCCGAAACAGAGAGCTTTCCGCTCTTTACCCTTCCCACATGGCCGATCCTGCCTCCGGGGAGCTTTACGGTATCTACGACCTCAAACTCTCCGCTGCCTGTCTTTATTATGCCGATGTCGCCCTTCTGGCCGCCCATCGTGGCGTAAAACGGCGTCTTTCCCGTTACGAGGGTGCCCTCGCTTCCCTCCTCGAGCACTTCGCAAAGCTTACCCCCGTCGGAAATCGCCAGCAGCTTATCCTCGAGAGACAAGGTGTCATAGCCCACAAACTCGCTCTTTACGGAAGCATCCAGCCCGTCAAAGGCCGAGGCGTCCATATTCAACTTCGCCGAGAAATTCTGGCTGTTGCGGGCCATTTCCTTCTGCTGCTCCATGGCCTTCGCGAAGCCCTCCTCGTCCACGCTCATGCCTTCCTCGAGGGCCATTTCCACGGTGAGCTCCACCGGGAAGCCGAAGGTGTCGTACAGATAGAAGGCGCTCTTTCCGTCCAGAACCTTCGCCCCTTCCTTTTTCTTATCCTCCAGGATCTTCTTAAACTCCTTCATCCCGTTTTCAAGCGTGTTCTCGAAGCGGACTATCTCTTTTTTAAGTTCGCTTAAGATAAAGTCCTTGTTTTCGGGAAGCAGCGGATAGCTCTCCTTATAGATCTCATCGATATAAACCGCCGCGAGGCTCGTCAACCCCTCCGCGTTAAGCCCCAGGGACCTGCCGTGCCGGACAGCCCTGCGGATAAGCCGCCTTAAGATATAGCCCGCCCCGGTATTATCAGGCAGGAGCTTTGCCTCATCGCCGATGAGCATGACGGAAGTGCGCAGATGATCCGCGAGGATCCTCATGGATCTGGTCTCGCCCTCATCCGCCTCATATTTTTTACCCGAAAGCTCCTCGATCTTTGTTATCACGGGAGCGAAAAGATCTGTCCTGTAGACGTCTTTCGTACCGTTAAGGAAGGCCAGATTTCTCTCCAGTCCCCAGCCCGTATCCACGTTCTTCTGTTTTAACGGGGTAAGGGTTCCGTCCTTATGCTTTTCATATTGCATGAAAACATCGTTTCCGAGCTCCGTATATTTCCCACAGGAGCATCCCGGGCCGCAGTTTTCCCCGCAGTCCGGCTTATCCGCAATATAAAACATCTCGCTGTCCGGACCGCAGGGACCGTATTCCAGGCCCCACCAGTTGTCCTTCGCCGGGAGATAATATATATTCTCCTTCTTAAAGCCCGACTCTATCCTGTACTGCGCTCCCTCCTCATCCCTGGGAGCGTTGTCGTCCCCGGCAAAAACGGTGGCCGCCAGGTGGTCGGCGTCAAACCCGAAGACCTCGGTTAAGAGCTCATAGCTCCACTGACAGCGCTCTTTCTTGAAATAATCCCCGAGGCTCCAGCTGCCCATCATCTCAAAAAAAGTCACATGGCTCATATCGCCCACGGATTCTATATCGTTGGTACGCACGCACCCCTGGACGTTGCAGAGCCTGACTCCCTTCGGATGCTTTTCCCCGAGAAGATAGGGCATTAAAGGCTGCATTCCCGCCACGTTGAACATGACACCTGTGGAACCGTCGGAAACCAGAGACACAGCGCCCACATCCACATGTCCCCTGTCGGTATAGAATTTTATCCAGGTTTTTCTGAGCTCATCAGAAGTGAATTTTTTCATTTGTTTTCTCCAATCATTTTAACTCGAATCTGCCTCTGAAGTATTCCTCAAGCCCGTCGATGGGAATCCTCTCCTGGGCCATGGAATCCCTGTCCCTTACGGTCACGGCGTGATCAGTTTCCGAATCGAAGTCATAGGTCACGCAATAGGGGGTTCCTATCTCATCCTGTCTGCGATACCGCTTTCCGATGGCCCCGCGGTCGTCAAACTCGCAGTTATAGTGCTTCGAAAGCTCGTCGAATATCTTTTCGGCCCCCTCATTCAGCTTCTTTGAAAGAGGGAATACCCCGATCTTTACCGGAGCGAGAGCCGGATGGAAATGCATGACGTTGCGGATGTCTCCGCCCTCCAGCTCCTCCTCGTCATAGGCCTCGCAGAGGAAGGCCAGCACCACCCTGTCAGCGCCCAGTGAAGGCTCGATAACGTAGGGCAGGTATTTCTCGTTCTTCGTGTCGTCAAAGTATTTAAGATCCTCTCCCGAGGTCTTTTCATGCTGTGAAAGATCGTAATCAGTCCTGTCGGCGATACCCCAGAGCTCTCCCCAGCCGAAGGGGAAGAGATATTCAAGATCCGTCGTGGCCTTGGAGTAAAAGGCCAGCTCAGCCGGATCATGGTCCCTTGAGCGCATATGGTCGGGGCTTATCCCCAGCTCCTGAAGAAAGTCTATGCAGTACTGCTTCCAGTAGGCAAACCATTCAAGGTCGGTTCCGGGCTCGCAGAAAAACTCCAGCTCCATCTGCTCGAATTCCCTGGTCCGGAAGGTGAAATTCCCGGGAGTGATTTCGTTTCTGAAGCTCTTTCCGATCTGGCCGATTCCGAATGGAATCTTTTTCCTGCTGGTACGCTGCACGTTTTTAAAATTAACGAAGATGCCCTGGGCGGTTTCCGGTCTTAAATAAACCGTGTTCTTAGCGTCCTCCGTCACGCCCTGGAAGGTTTTGAACATAAGGTTGAACTGTCTTATGTCGGTGAAATTATGCTTTCCGCAGGTGGGACAGGGAATGCTCTTTTCATTTATAAAAGCCGTCATCTCCTCGTTTGACCATCCGTCCACGGAGCTTTCGAGGGTGAAACCGTTTTCCTTTGCCCAGTCCTCTATGATGTTGTCCGCCCTGAAGCGCTCCTTGCACTCCCTGCAGTCGATTAAGGGATCGGAAAAATTGCCGATATGGCCGCTTGCCACATAGGTCTGGGTGTTCATAAGGATCGCGCAGTCCACGCCCACGTTATATTTGTTCCCGGTAACGAACCTCTTCCACCAGGCCGCCTTAACGTTGTTCT
>JAILBQ010000128.1 GCA_024680815.1 Lachnospiraceae bacterium
AGGAAACGGGACATCTTGTGCTTGCCGATGATTCCGGACTGGAAATAGATGCCCTGGGCGGCGAGCCCGGAGTGCTTTCCGCAAGATATCTCGGGGAGGACACATCCTATCATGTTAAAAATATGCGTCTTATCGAGCGGCTTAACGGAGTTCCTGACGAAAAAAGAACTGCCCGTTTTGTTTGCGCGGCAGCGGCGCTTTTCCCTGACGGAAGCGAGAGGGTGGTACGCGGAGTCATGGAAGGGCGTATAGGTTATGAGGAACGGGGAGAAAACGGTTTCGGCTATGATCCGATTTTCATTCTGCCAAAATACAATATGACCACTGCCGAGCTTTCGCCGGAGGTGAAAAATATGGAAAGCCACAGGGGGCAGGCGCTTCGGGCGATAAGGGAGGAAATCAGACGGTATGCGGATACTCATCACAAGTGATACCCATGGAAGGCTGGAGAATTTCCGCGAGGCCGTCCGCCGAACCCGTCCCTTTGGGCTCCTTGTGCATGCCGGAGATGTGGAAGGGGATGAGGATCGTATTTCCGGGCTGGCGCAGTGTGAAACCATAATGGTTCGCGGCAACAATGATTTCTTTTCTTTTCTCAATGCGGAGCGGGAATTCATGATCGGAGCTCTTAAGGTCTTTCTGACACACGGAACCGCCTACCATGTTTCCACAGGTCCGGAGTGGCTTTTGGAGGAGGCCTGTTCCCGGGGGGCGGACATCGTTATTTTCGGTCATACCCACAGGCCGATGATTGAGCATTCCGGCGGCCTTACGATCCTTAATCCGGGGAGCCTTTCCTATCCGAGACAGGAGGGAAGAAGGCCGTCGTATATTGTAATGGAGACGGATGAATCCGGAGGGGCGGAATACAGGGTGGAATATCTGTGATGCGCAAGACACTTGGAGAAAACGGGCTGACCAGAAAATACTGGCTCATGTATGCTGCCGTGTTTTTTCTGACCTTCTGCGGTGTTTACTGGACGGTGTTTGCTTCGCATAAGACGCTTCTGGTTTCCGGGGACTGCAGGGTGCAGTCATATCGGGCGATGCTGTATTATTCCAGATGGTTAAAGACCATCTTCGGCAATTTTTTTGTGAAGCATGTCTTTGAAATTCCCACCTACACCTTCGGCCTGGGGTACGGCGCGGATATAGTGACGACGCTGCATCTCCAGGCAGTGGGGGATCCCTTCACTTTTTTCAGTGTTTTCGTGCCGGATAAGTGGATACAGACCTTTTATTCCATCTGTCTGACAGCCCGGTTTTTTACTGCGGGGATCACATTTTCACTGTACTGCTTTTATACCGGGAAAAGGAGAACCTCTTCAGTTCTGACAGGGGCTGTGATGTATGTCTTTTCCGCGTTTACCCTGGGGGAAGACAGTGCCCATCCCTGGTTCACACTGGCTTTGGTGTTTTTTCCGCTGATGCTGACCGGGTGCGAGCTGATATTTCGCGAAAGGAAGCACTGGCTTTTTATCCTCTCAACCGGTCTTATGGGTTTAAGCAACTTCTATTATTTTTACGTGGTTGTGCTGCTGACGGTGCTTTATGTGCTCGGAAGGCTTTTTACCGGAGGGGAACGATCCTGGAAGGAGCGCACGGGGACCGTGCTTTTATTTTTAAGGGACGGAGTGTGCGGTTCAATGATTGCCGCGCCGATTATGCTACCGCTTTTGTTGCATTCCATGGCGGATTCAAGGTTTACGGAAGCATATTTTTATTATCCGGTATACCCGAAGGGATATTATGCGGCCCTGCCCGGCGCGTTTTTAACATTGCAGGATCCCGGGAAGTGGACATATGTCGGAACCTCGTTTATGGCAGTGCTGGCCGTTATCACGTGTGTTTACGCGGGGAAAAAATATCGAATCGGGAGGATTGCGGTGCTCACCGTGTCTGTGATGCTGCTGTTCCCGATTTTCGGCAGGATTTTCAACGCATTGACCTATGTCTGCAATCGCTGGTCCTTCGGCATTGTTTTTCTGGTAAGCTTCCTTGCAACAGAGCTTTGGGAGGAGTTTCTGGAGCCGAAGGGAAAGCGGCTTTTATACTGCACGCTGACAGTGTCCGCTTATGCTGTTCTTCTCTTTTTCTTAAACCGGGAAGCGGAGGATTGGATTAAACGGAGTCTGATATCGCAGATGGTGCTTTTCGGGGCGGCTCTCTGCGCGCTTGCTTTGTGGAAAAGAGTATCTCTTAAAACGGAGCGGAGAACCCGGTCAGTCAGTGTTTTGCTGCTGCTCATGACAATTCTGTCAATTTCGTCGAATGCTTTTTTTTATTACGCACCGTCACAAAAAGGATATGTGAAGCATTTAACTGACAGGGATGAGGATCTGTACCTTTTAACCATGGAAAGCGATGTCGCGAAAACAAAAGAGGCCGGGGAGGACGAAGATTTTTACCGGGTGTCGGGGCAGGCGCTTAAACGGGAAAACTACGGCCTGGTGCCGGGGGTTTCTTCCACCCAGTTTTACTGGAGCCTTACAAATCCCAACATTTTGCAATATTTCGCCGAAGTCGGAAATTCGATTGACGCATCGCATATTTTCACGTCCCTCGGAAACAGTACTATCTTAAATGCGCTTGCTTCGGTGAAGTATACTCTTCCGGGAGGAGAACCGGAGGGGCTGCCGTTCGGGAGTAAAAAGACGGATGAGGACGGAAAGCTTTACAGCACCGAAGAAACGCTGCCGTTCGGATACACATATTCCGAAGTACTTCCCTGCAGCGAATTTGAAGCGCTCTCGACGACGGAGAGGAGGGAAGCGCTGATGGAGGCGGCGGTTTTAAAGGATGAAATCATCGACGGAACGACCCTTCGGGAGTTTTCCTGTTCATCTCCGGCTTTTGACGAGCAGGAGATTCCCTTTGAAGTCGAATGCGGGGAAGGCGTGAGCTTTGACGGAAAGGTTTTCCAGGTGGAAAAAAAGGGCGGAAAGGCTTTTTTCAGCTTTTCCGGCAGGGATGACAGTGAAACTTATTTTTCCGTGGAACAGATGAATTATACGCCGTTTTCAACCGGGAACGTTTTATACGACGCTCTGCATGCAAGCGGTGTCGGCGTTATCGATATGAGGGTACGTTTTTTTAAGGATGAAGAAGAGGTTTCGGAGAGCGAGCTGTATACTTCTTCGCCGATTGCCAAATATAAAACCGGAATAAGAGACGCGGCAATAAGTTCAGGATTTTTTCATGATCCGCCGGATAAGGCTGAACTGCGTTTCCCGCAAACGGGGCAGTATTCCTTCGGGGATATCCGTTTTGCAGCACAGCCGATGGAACAGTTTGTGCGGGAGTCCGGGAAACGACGGGAGTCTGTGCTGGAAGAGGTCGAGCTTCATGACGACAACCTTAGTTACGCGACAAACCATATAACGGGGAAGATCAGGCTTGATGAGCCGAAAGTCCTCCTGCTTTCGGTGCCCTTTGAAAACGGATGGAAAGCTTTTGTCGACGGAGGGGAAGCGCAGCTGTTACAGGCAAACACCATGTTTATGGCCCTTGCGCTTCCGGCAGGGGAGCATGATATAATTCTTCGTTACCATACTCCGGGATTCTTTGCCGGGAGACTTACCGGTGTTGCCGGGACAGTGATTTTTATTATTATTCTTCTGATCGAGACGGGTGTGTTTACGAAACATGATGAAAAAACGCGGCGGGACGAAAATGAATAAAAAAAAGATCGTGTATATTGTGACAGGAGCGGAGCTTCTGGTGCTTCTGCTTCTTTTTATACTTGTCTCTTCCCGAAGCGGGGAATCCGCTGTCTTTGACAGCAGCCTGATGGAGGAGCACAGCAGGGGCGAAGGATATGAGAAGACTTTTTCCACACCGGAGTTTCCTCTGAAGAAGGGAATATATCACATAAGAATCCGTTATCTTGCGGAACAGAAGGATCGCAAGGCGGTTAACGCTTTTGCTTCAGTGGAAAATTCCGATCCGGTAATGAGCCGGAGTATTCTTTCAGACAGTATGCCGCTGTTTGGTTACAGGGATGAGACGGAAGGACGGTTTTATGTTCTGCAGAACGCTTCGCAGGTTTCGGTTAAATGCAGAAACCTGGATGCTGACTATGATCTTAAGGTGGAAAGCGTGGCGGTGGAGTATCTCCGCCTTCCCACCGCGGCCGTGGCAAGCTGCCTCGGAGCGTTTCTTTTTCTGGTCATCGACCTTGCAGCTGCTGCGTATATTACCGGCTTTTTCGCAAAAATGGATCCGAAAAAGCGAAAGATAGTTTTCGCTCTTGCCGGAATCATTGTTCTTTCTTCGATTCCCGCACTGTTTCAGGGGATTCCCGACGGGGATGATCTGGAATTTCATTGCTACCGTATTGTTAATATGGCGGAGGGGCTGAAGCACGGATGTTTCCCGGTCCGCCTCTACGCGCTTTACGGAAACGGCTACGGCTATCCGGAGGGGATAATGTACGGAGACGTCCTGCTCTACCTGCCCGTGCTGGTTTATATTATCGGTTTTCCCCTTATTACCGCTTATAAGGTCTATCTGGTCGGAATCACTGCATTGACGGCGGTGATTTCATATTACTGCTTTAAACGGATCAGCGGAGGGGACGCCTTTCTCGGCACTCTTCTCAGCTTTTTCTATCTCTTTTCCGCCTGCCGCCTGATGGACGTCTGTTCCCGTGCGGCAGTGGGGGAATATTCGGCCTTTGCCTTTCTTCCTCTGGTGGCAGCGGGACTTTACCGCTTATGGTATGAAACGCCTGATGAAGGACAGAAAAAACAGATTGTTTTCTGGGAATTACTGGCGGGGTTTACCGGGCTTTTACAGAGCAATCTGCCGACGAGTGTTATGACCGGCGTGTTTTTTGTTGTGATTTTCGGGCTTTGCTACCGGGTGGCTTTCCGTCCCGATCGTCTCGTGATTCTCCTGTCTTCTCTCGGGGGGACGGTGCTTTTGAATCTGGGATACCTGGTGCCGCTTGTCCACTATTATCTGGTGTTCCCCCTTCATGTAAAGTTTGATAACGGCGGAATACAGGCAAAAGGACTGAGTATTGCGGATTTGTTTTTGCCCTCCCGGGTTTATCCTGTAAAAACCCTGGGAATAGCCCTTATGCTTTCTCTTGCTTGGATTATTTACGAGCTCCTTATAAATCCCGGCAGACGGCCGGCTTTAAAGAAGCTTGTGATTCTTTCCGTGCTGTCGGTTTTCATGACAACCGTATATTTCCCTTATGATTGGCTGAAAGCACATATACCCCTTGCCGGGACGCTTCTGTCCTCCGTTCAGTTTCCCTGGAGATATCTGGTAATCGCAACGCTCGTCATAACGCTCGGCCTGTGTTTCGCCCTCCGCGGAACCGGATGGAGGGAAAGAAGCGGGCGCGTTCTGCTTCTTTTTGCCCTTTCAATGATTACGCTTGAGCAGGGACTCGGTATTATCGGGGCGTGGAGCGCGGAGGAAACCGGAAGGACATTTGTTTCGGCGGGCGGTATCGATGCGTTTTACGGGTACAATATTTACCGGCCGGAATATACGGACATACATGCGCTCTATGAACTTCCGGAGGTGAGAACGGAGGGGGAAGGGATCGAAACCGGAGAATGGACGCGCGATTATGATGAGGTCTTTGTGCCGGTTATTAATAACGGCGGTGACGGCGCTGTTGAACTGCCGGTACTGGCTTATCGCGGGTATCGCGCGGAAGCGGAGGGCGTACCGCTTCAGACCTCCATAGGGGAGAATTATAAACTGAGAGTAACAATCCCCGCGGGATTCAAAGGAACGGTACACGCGTATTTTAAGGAGTCGTGGGTATACCGTCTGTCAGAGCTTGTGACGATTTTCACAATAGCGGGATTTATCGTGATGTTTTGCGTGATGAAAAAGAGGAGAGAGCAAGCCTCAACTCAAAGGCATGCTCGCTGAACGAATGGAAGGTGGTGTAGATAGAAAGCCATGGATGAAATACAAAAAAACCATAGCGCCGCAAAATCCGGTTTGATCCGGTTTTCCCCGGCATTGATGCTGTCGTTTCTCTTTGCGTTCACACTTGGAATATATGCGCCGTTACAATGGTTCATTTCCAACAGGGGAGAATTCTGGTTTGATATATACGATGCAGGAGGATCTCTGCTGCTTCTTTTCGGCGGGTGGTTTTTGATATTTATTTTCTTAAATCTTATATTGTTTTCAGCATGCGGAAAGAAGAAAACAACTGTTTTTCCCTGCCTTCTTTTGCTTGAAGCTGCAGCTTATATCTGCACCTATATTGAGGGGAATTTTCTGATTTCCGCTCTTCCGGGACTGGATGGCGCCGAGATTGACTGGACAGCTTCGGAAATCCGGATTCAGCAGATAATTACTATCGCCTGCTGGATTCTTTTCCTGACGCTGGCTGTCTTTTTTTGGAAAAAGCTGAAGAGTGAGCAGGTTTTATGGTGGATCAGAGCCGGCTGTATCTGGTTTTTTCTCTGGATGATCATCACATTGATCGGATCCTGTTTCGGAAAATGGGATAAGGTGTTATATAACCGCAGCCATAACTACGATGTTTCGTCCGAAAATATGCTGCAGTATTCCGCAAATCAGAATTTTATAATATTGCTGCTGGATCATGTGGATGCCAGAGAGTTTTCGGATTTAATAGAAAAATACCCGGATTATAAGAATATTTTTTCGGACTTTACTTATTATACGGATATGCAGGGAATGTATCCGTACACTTTATATGCCGTGCCGTATATTCTGACCGGGCAGAGATATGAAAATGAAACGGAATTTAATAAGTACTTTGAAAAAGCCATGTCTAAATCACCCCTGTTGAATATGCTGGAAGAAAGGAATTATAAAATAGGAATTTATTATGAGCAGCTGAAATATACCAACCAGGAGGCGAAAAACAGGCTGGATAATCTCAGTGAGCATCGGAGCTATGTATCGTCAACCTGGGCATTGGATAAGGTCTGGCTGAAACTAGTCGGACTCCGATACCTGCCGTACGGATTAAAAAAATATTCCGTTTTGAACCAGGACGCGATTAATGACCTGCGTGCAAAAAAAGACATAGAGGTTCCTGATGACTATAACTGGAGAAATTATGTTTTTTATGACCTTTTGACAAACAAAGGCATGGAGCTGACGGATCAGAATTGTTTTCGATATATTCATTTAAAGGGCAGCCATAAGGAATATGATATAGATGAAAATGCTCAGTTTTCCGAAGAATATACTTCTCTGGAGACGGTGTTGAAAGGTTGTATGACCATTTTGAAGGAATACCTTCGCCAGCTTCAGGAACTTCAGGTATATGATAATTCGGCTGTTATTATAATGGCAGACCACGGGGACAATACAGTAACTGCGGAAAACCCCTTCTTCCTTGTGAAAGGTTTTGGAGAGAGGCATGAAAAGATGCAATTTTCAGACGCGGCTGTATCTTTTGCTGATTTAATGGAAATTGACCGGGCTTTGCTTGAAGGAAAAACAGGAACTGCGATTTTGCCCTTTGATCCCGGTGAAGATCGAACCAGATTATGCCTCTGGTATAAAGCTTTTAATGAATCTGAGCACATGGTTGAATACCAGCAGACCGGTAAGGTGGGTGACGAGGAAACCTTTGTTCCTACCGGGCGGGTTTATGATCGTAAGGAATAGGAGGGAAGGTCAATATCCGAAATAACAGTAGCAAACCCGAACACCGTTGGAGAACGCCTCCAGTGTAGCGAGCCCGTGTTCTCCATCGGGACAGGGAACATAGAACATTCCGTCGCTTTCAAGATCAAACCCCCGGCTTATTTCTTCACCTGTAACAGGATCTGTCTGAACAGGATCCGGACGGAGATCCACATGAAGAGTAATCGGTGTTTCCGGCTTTGTTTTTGAAGGCCTCAGCGAAATAATGCCGCTTTGAGGAATACGCACATAGGTAAAGCCCAAAACTTTATCTTCCGCCGCCTGAAGTTTTTCTTCATACGAATTGTAAAAAAGTTCCGTCCCGGAAATTTTGCCTGAAAAAAAACCGGAAATAACAGGAGTGAATTTTTCGGCTCCGACATCGTTTAAATGACCGCTGTCCATAAAATCCGTTTCGGAAAGAGAAAGATATTCCGGACGGCAGAGATTGAAATCATAATATCCGGCTGATGTTCCTTCCAGTACCTGCTTAACTTCCCGGATGTAGTTATCATACCCGCCTATGGCGATCAGGCGAAAATCCGGCATCGGAGAGGAAAAAAATGAAACACGTATATCGTGAGCGTCACAGAAAGAAATGATCTTTTTTATACATACCCTGGAATCCTCAGACAGAGTATTTCCTTTCAAATGGACGTCATAAGGCTCGTGGGCGATTCCTCCTTCCGGGTTTGCCTCATAGGAAGCAACATAGCCTCTTCCGATGTAAGCCTCATCGTCCATTGTGATATTTTCATAGGTGTAGTTTCGGTAAGGCGGAGCAAGCTTTTTCTTTAAGGTTTTATACAAAGCCTTCGGGTTGGCGAGACGGCCGCGTTCCCTGGAGGCGACAAGGAAGGAATTTGTATAGTGTTCAGGGGAGCTGGCGTTTAAAAGATACAGGACTTTCCGCGGGGAAAACCGCATATAGTCCGAGAGAATATAGGTCCCTGTCATGGAAGATCTTTCTTTAAATACATCCGGATTGGTGCCGTAAAAAAGCTCGACATAAACCTCCTTAAGCTTATGGCTGCGCGCGCATTCCCTGATAACGGAATATGAACCGTCCAGGCGCTGGTGGGAGCTGCCGCCGTTGAAGGTTTTTTTATTAAATATCGGATCGGCAATGACGGGATTAACCGACCGGAAGCAGTGGGAGGAACCGACAAACAGCACATCGATTTCCGGCTCACTGTATAATTCGTGCATCATGACACGGGTGTAATATTTCACATCGTCATTAAGCAGGAAGCGTCCTGCTTTTGCAATCAGGAAAAAGGCCAGAATAAAGACACAGACAGCACAGACCGTCTTCCCTGCGGAAATTACTCCTGTTGTTTTTTTTGAGCTGTCCTGTTCCATTTAACATCCTCAGAACTGAAAATAAATAAACTGGCCGACATCATATTGATAGCCGTATACTCCCAGAAGAATCACGCCCCAGATTAAAGCAAGGTAACAGGGAATCCTCAGGCAGATGCTTCTCCTGTTGAATATTGAAAAGACCGAAACACCCCGCTCGTGGAGCAGATCCACGATGAAGAGCACAACCAGGGCAGAAAGCAGAACCACCCAGTCAAACACAGTAAAATTAAGCTCCGCCAGATTTCCGGAATAAAGAACCCCGCCCATCTGGGCCAGCAACCTCAGCACATGGGCCATATCCTCCGAGGCGAAAAAAAGCCAGGCAAAATCCGCAAGAAGGAAAGTCAGGAGGATTTTTCCGACAGTGGCAGGACGGTTTGATAAAACGGAACGCGTCCGGGGTTTTATGCATTTTGATAAACAGTCTTCCCCTATCTGGTAGAACGCATGGAGCATTCCCCAGGCGACGAAATTCCAGCTGGCGCCGTGCCACAGGCCGCTGACAAAGAAAACAATAAAAATATTTAAATATTTTTTCAGCGTTCCGCACCGGCTGCCCCCCAGGGGGATATAGAGATAATCCGTAAACCAGGAGGTCAGGGAGATGTGCCAGCGGCGCCAGAAATCTCTTATACCAACAGCAAAATAAGGCTGGCGGAAATTGTGCATAAGGTTTATTCCCATAACACGGGCCGCTCCTCTGGCAATATCGGAATAACCGCCGAAATCGCAGTATATCTGAAAGGCGAACAGAAGTGTGGAGAGCGCAATTTCCGCTAAGCCGTAATGGGTATAGTTCTGATAGACCTCCCGCACCACAATGGAAATACGGTCGGCAATCACAAGCTTCTGAAACAGGCCCCAGACCATGAGCAGCAGGCCGTCGCGTATGTTTTCCCTGTTCCACACAGAAAGCTCTTCGAGGCGGCACAGCTGGGGAAGGAGATTTTCCGAGCGCTCGATGGGGCCCGCCACAAGCTGGGGGAAAAACGAGACGAAAAGCGCATATCGGAGAAAATTCCGTTCCGCCCGGATCCGCCCCCGGTAGACGTCCATTGTATAGCTTAAGGCCTGAAAGGTATAAAAAGAGATCCCCACAGGCAGAAGAAGCCCCAGCCTGTCAGGAAGGAACGTGATATTAAGGTGCAGAATGGCAGAGAGATGATTTAAGTTTTCAAGAACAAAATCGGCATATTTGAAAAGACCGAGAACAGAGAGATTCAGAAAAAAGCTGACAAACACACACAATTTTTTCTTCCTCTCCGGATTGGATGCCGCCCGGGAACTCTTTTCCAGGGCCAGCCCGGAAAGGTAAGTCACAGCCGTGGAAAAAGCGATCAGAAGGGCGTATTTCGCGTTCCAGCTCATGTAGAAATAGTAGCTGGCAATAAGGAGCCATATTGTCCTGAGCTTTTTGGGGATAATAAGATAGACAGAGACAACTATCGGAAAAAATATCAGAAAATCAATCGAATTAAACAGCATCTAAAGTTAAACAGCCCCCCATTTTTCGAAACGTAGAAACGTAATCACATGATACAGGCGGCATTAATAAAAATCAAGTGGGAATTGCGAAGCAGAAGCAGTGGAGCAATCCGTGTACATCCGCGTGCATCATGGCAGGGCCGGCATCAGATGGTAGATAAATCGGTTTTTTCGTGCTATAGTACTTAGTTAGACAAAGTCAGATGCGGAGGATTTGTTTTGCTGAGGATTATGCATAAGATGAAGGAGAGCCTTTCGGATATCAGGGACGGAATTGTATTGTCCCTTGCCATGGCATTTCTGTTTGGTATATTTGCACCCTTAGAGCTCTATATATCCAACCAGGATACCTTCTGGTTCAGCATTTATCATGTCTTCCCCCTGTTTCTGGCGGTTTTTTTCGGGATTCTGTTTCTGGATATTCTTCTGTTTTTCGTTTTTCGCTTTATCGGTAAAACTCCTTATCATGATCTGGCTTTTTTCGAAACGGCCTGTATAGTCTGCAGCTATGTCCAGGGGAATTACCTTGTGGGAAATCTTCCGGTGATTAACGGGGACGCCACGGTCTGGAACCAGCATGCAAAGGACGCGGTGATTTCGGCAATTCTCTGGGCGGTTGTTATTCTGGCTCTGATCATTACGGTGCGCCGCTTTTCCGCCGAAGCCGTATTAAAGGTGATCCGGATATGCAGCCTCTGTATGATTCTTATGATGAGCGTAACTTTGGGCCTTGAGATCACCAGGGGCGGCTGGGGCACTTTTCTGGATCATAAGCTGAACGCGATTTATTCCACAAAAAATGAAATGGAATATTCTTCCGGAAAAAACTTCATTATCTTTTTGCTGGATCGTGTGGAATCGGCAAGAATCGAAAAGCTTCTCGATGAGGAACCGCAGTATCAGGAAATTTTTGAAGACTTTACCTATTACAGGGACGCGATGGGACTGTATCCCAGAACGGAATTCGCCGTCCCTCAAATCCTTACCGGGGAGGAATATCTTAATCAGGAGCCCTTTGAGGATTTTTCAAACAGGGTATATCCCGATTCGCCCATACTTGCGGAAGCGGAAAAAAGAGGCTACAGGATAGGGCTGTACGATATGGAGGCCATTATATGCAAGGACGATGAGATTCTCAAATATGACAATGTATTCGAAAATCCGACGTACTTTACTTCAAGATCCCTTTTTATAAAGCTTTACTGGCTTGTTATTGCCTATCGCTATTTCCCGTATGAATTAAAACCGTTCATCAATACGGATATTGATTTCAACAGAATAAGGGAAACCCGCGGGGAATATGAGGCGTTCAACTGGTCTGACACCCTGTTTTACAAAACGCTGAACTCGGAAGAAATACAGCACACGGAAGACCCGGTTTTTAAATTCATTCATCTGGAGGGCGCCCATACTCCGAATAACCTTCTGGAGGATCTGACCAGGGTGCATGAGGGTCAGGCCGGCTATGAGGATAAAATCAGGGCAAGCCTTACAGTGACTAAGGCGTATCTGGACAAGCTGAAAGACGCCGGATGCTACGATAATTCCGTCATTGTAATTATGGCTGACCATGGGGATTCCGAAGAGGGTTCGGACAATATTTACGCTACAAATCCGATGCTTTTTATAAAAGGAACAGACGAGCATCATGAATTACGGAAATCCATGGCGCCCGTCTCATATCGGGATCTGCCTGAAGCCTTTTACGGTTTGTTTGACGGAAAGGCTTCGGATGAGGTGTTTAACTGTAAAGAAGGACAGATGCGGGAAAGATGGTTTTATTACTATCCCGGGTGGCATAAATCCCAGCAGATCACGGAATATCTTCAGACCGGAAAAGCGGATGAGACTGAAACCTTTAAACCGACCGGGAATGTATTTGTTGAACAGCAGGAATAATTTTTATACCGCCTTCAGCCAAACCCCAGCACGTTGTCGTTGAATTTGCAGTTGATGGTCTCCACATTGTCGTTTTCGGAGAAGCCGCCGTATTCGTTTTCGTTAAAGACGCAGTTTTCGAAGGTTACAGTACCGCCCTCGTAGGTCCGCACGAAAGGATAGGCCCCATACTCACCGGTACTGGACAGGTTGTGGGTGAAGGTGCAGTCGGTGAACGTTGCAGTGTAGCACTGGGTGAAGTCAAGCAGAGCAAACTCCTTATTATCGTGCATATTGCAGTTGGTAAACTGGATATCCGAGGTATCGTAGAAGCTGGCTATGCCATAGGTGCAATCGTAGATCTCAGTGTCGTTCACATATACGCCGTAACCGCCGGAGGTTTCAACTCCATAAGAGCCGCTGCCGTACAGGCGGCATTCGGAAATCGTGGTCTGGGTGGACTGGTGGACATAGATAACGCTACCGCCACAGGTTCCCGGCTCGGCTTTATGCCCGCATTTAAGACCCTTAAATGTAACCTTGCTGCAGTCATAGAGACTCAGAACAGGAGAGTAAGGGTCGTTAATACATATCTCGACCTCGGCCCCGTCCTCAGGCTCAATTCGAAGGTTTGACACATTTCTTATCTGTACACTGATGGTATTCAGATCGGCGGAGTATTTATCAACCTCGGTAAATACATTTCTGTTGAGAGTTCCGCCGCTGACCTCGGAAAGATTGTATTCCCCCGCTTTCAGTTTTATAACCGTATTGCTGCTGATGCTGTCCAGGAGGTCTTTGGCCGTGGAAACGGTAACGGAGTTGGAATACCGGTATTTATCGGGATTATTGGCCTCTTCGGAATCCTTTCTGACATAAGTCTCATAACTGTAATTCGTCCAGCCTTCACCCTCCTCGGGATCGTAGGAGTTCTCCTGATAATAAACCAGTTCGTTTTTGCCGGTAAGAGCCAGGGAGAAAGAATAATCCGTATGAGGATTTTTGAAGGTGGCATACCAGTCCTGGTTGGGGCAGCCCGGGTATAAGGCGCCTTTTTCAATGGTCAGCGGGATATGATAGACCTCCTTGGATGACTCGTAACTATAGTGCTCGAAGTCGGCAAAACAGTCCTGTCCATCCTCGTAGATCGAGATCGTGCCACCGATGGGTTCATCATCCGACATATAGAAATAGCTGCTTTCGGAGTCGGAGGAGGAATCGGTACAGCACATGAATTCCCATTCACCAAGGAGGTTTTTATCAAAGTCGGCATTAGCCCTGTCAGCGGCATGGGCAGCGGGCTCCTTTTTGGCAGATGCAGAAGCCGCAGGAGCTTCAGCAGCATCAGCTCCGGCGGTGTCCGGGGTATCGGCAGCCTCGTCTTTACCCGCGGCGCACCCCGTTATCAATAAAATACTGCAAAAAACAGCTATCAAAGATCTGTATCTCATATTCAAAACCTCCGTGAAGTTACGATTTCCGGTTAGTTTCAACTTGTCTTCATATTCTACCATTTATCACTGATTGGCGCAATTATAGTATTTATGAACAGTTCCTGAATGACAAAAGTCTTTTGATAAAAGAGGCAGACATCTCTGTGATTTGACATTTTTACGGTTTGTCATTAGAATATCTTGTATATGGTTTCGGAAAAAGGGCAGGCGATATACAAGTTATGGGGATCGGGATGGAAGCTAATGACAAATTGCGGCAATGCGTAAAGGATCTTGTTCCGGCGCTGCTGCTTTCTCTTTTATACGCGTTTACGCTGTGTGTGTACGCACCTCTGGATCTCTTTGTTTCAAACCGGGATGAGTTCTGGTTTGATATATATGAATTTTTCCCCCCTGTTTTCATAATGTTTCTGGCCGTTTTCATCGCTGCTTTCCTGTTTAATGCGGCGGTGTATTTTCTGTGCCGTAACAGGATAAAGAAACTTTTTGAATGGCTGATTCTTATAGAGGCGGCCGCTTTTCTGTGTATTTATATAGAGGGGAACTTTATTGTGGGGGCGCTTCCGCCGATAGACGGAAACGATGTGGACTGGAAAACCTCCGGTGTTTTCCGGGATACGATTGTTACGGCTGCCGTGTGGCTCGTCGTGTTTTTAACCGCGGTCTTTTGCTTTCTTAAATTTCATTATAAGGCTGTTACATCCGCGATAAAATTTCTCTGCCCCTGCTTTTTTCTGCTGATGACCTCCACCCTGGTTATTGAAAGCATGGGAAAATGGGAAAGTATATTTTACAGCAGGATCAATGACAATCACGACATTACAACGCGAAATATCTTCCAGTACTCAAAAAACGAGAATTTTATCATAGTCCTCCTGGATGCTTACGACTGTGTATGGTTTCAGGAAATTATGGCTGAGGATCCGGAATACTATGAGGGGATATTCGAGGACTTTACTTTTTATCAGGATGCCATGGGACAGTATCCGCGAACCGCATATTCCATTCCCCTGCTCTTTACCGGAGCTGAATATGAAAATCAGGAAAGGCTGAAGACATTTTCCCTGAGGGAGTTTTCCAATTCCTCCTGGCTTAAGGAACTGGAGGAGAGAGGCTACAAGCTCGGGATGTATTCCAAGGACTATCAATACCTTAATAAAGAGGCTTTTGAACGGCTGGACAATCTGGAAAAGCACGCCAGCTATATCGGCTCCAGAAGGGCTTTTGACATACTGTGGCTGAAGCTGGTGGGGTTCCGTTATCTGCCCTACGGCTTAAAGCAGTATTGTCAGATCGGGCTGGACGCGTTCAGGGATTTACGTGCAAGACCCGAGGGGGCGGGGACGGAGGATTATTCCTGGAAGAACTATTTCTTCTATGATTTACTGCTGAACAGTGAGTTTGATATCATCGATCAGAATTGCTTCCGCTTTATTCACCTGAAGGGCGGACATACTGAATTTGATATGGATGAGAATGTGGTATATACCGGGAAGACAAAGGATTGGAGACCCACCTATAAAGGTTGTATGAAGCTTGTGGATACATATCTGAAGAAGCTTAAGGAGAGCGGGGTGTGGGATAATTCCGTCGTGGTGGTTATGTCGGATCATGGGAATTTTCTTCAGGACGGTTACGGGCCGCATCCGATTCTGTTTATAAAAGGGCGGAATGAGCATCATCCCATGTACCGTTCCGATGAAAAGGTGGCGTATAAAGAGATGATCAATGTCTGGCCGGAACTATTGGACGGAGCAGCCGGGGATCATTTAACCGAAATAGAAAACAATCAGGATATCGTACGCCGGTATCTGTTTTACTGGGTGGAAAAGGAGCCTTTGGAGGAATACGAGCAGGCCGGAAAGGCAAGCGATATAGATACTCTCCTTCCCACCGGCCGGGTTTTTGAATATCATGAATAAGCTGTTGTTTTCGGGAAAAGTTATGGAGGACATAGCTAAATGAAGCCTGTATTATTATATATCGACCCCGGTACGGGGAGTATGCTGTTTACTATACTGATCGGTATTATTTCGACCTGCGTCTTCTTTATACAAAAGCTGTCCCTGAAGATAAAGTTCCGGTTAAGCGGCGGAAAAGAGGCGGCGGCAGCGGAGCAGGACAGTCTGGAATATGTGATTTTCAGTGACAGTAAACGCTATTGGAATACCTTCAAGCCGATCTGCGATGAGTTTGAGGCAAGGAAGATTCCTGTAGCTTACTGGACGGCGTCTCCCGACGACCCGGCGCTGAACGAGAAATATGAATATGTCAGCTGTGAATTTATCGGCGAAGGGAACAAAGCTTTCGCTAAATTGAATCTTATGAAGGCGGATATCTGTCTGTCAACTACCCCGGGGCTGGATGTGTATCAGTGGAAGCGTTCGGATAAGGTAAAATGGTACGTTCATATTTTTCATGCTGTCAGTGAGGGAATAGGTTATAAAATGTTCGGCCTGGATTTTTATGATGCCGTGCTGACTACCGGCGAGTTACCGGAAAAACGGATCCGGCAGCTTGAGAAAATGCGCGGACTGTCTGAGAAGGAGCTGCACCGGGTGGGAATTACTTATATGGATTCCATGCGAGAGAGGCTTGACAAAGCGGAACACGAAGCACATGATATCCCGACGGTTCTTTTGGCTCCTTCCTGGGGAAAAAGCAGTATCCTCTGCAGATATGGAGCTAAAATAATTGATGCTCTGCTTCAAACCGGATATCGCATTGTGATCCGGCCTCATCCCCAGTCCCTGACTTCCGACAAGGAAGTTATAGACCCTCTTATGCAGAAATATCCCGATGGGAAGCAGCTTTCATGGGATTTCAGCAATGATAATTTTATGATATTGAACGAGGCGGATATTATGATCTCGGATTTTTCGGGAGTGATGTTCGATTTTGCTTTTGTTTTTGATAAACCTCTGATCTATGCTGATACCTCTTTTGACAGTTCCATATATGACGCCGCCTGGATTGATGAACCTATGTGGCTTTTTCAGGTTCTGCCTTCCATTGGCATTCCTCTTTCGGAGTCCGGGCTGAACGATATTAAAGCCACCATTGACCAGGCGATGAAAAGCGAAAAGATGAAAGAGTCCCGAACCGCGGCGCGAAATCTGGGATGGCAGAATATTGGAAAAAGCGCTGAAGCAGCTGCGGATTATTTGATTGAAAAGCACGGGGAGCTGGCCGGCTGATTCGCAAGGGGACAGTAAAAACTTCTGCGGTGTTTGGAGGATAAAAAATGCAGGCTATTATTTTGGCGGCCGGAATGGGGAAGCGGCTGAAGGAACTGACACAGAATAATACAAAGTGCATGGTGAAGGTGAACGGCGTATCCCTGATCGACAGGATGCTTCATCAGATTGAACGATACCGGCTCAAACGTATTGTCATTGTGATCGGCTATGAAAGGCAGAAGCTGAAAGACTACATTGCGACCCTTTCGATTGAAACGCCGATAATATATGTCGAGAATCCGGTTTATGATACGACAAACAACATATATTCGCTGGCACTGGCAAAGGATTATCTCTGCGAAGATGATACGCTGCTGTTTGAATCGGATTTGATTTTTGAGGATTCCATTCTGGAAGATCTGATTGCAGATCCCAGGGAAACCCTCGCCCTGGTGGACAAGTATGAAAGCTGGATGGACGGAACATGCGTTAAGATCAATGACGAAGACGGAATTGATGCTTTTGTGCCGGGGAAAAAGTTTAAATTTGACGAGATCGGAAGCTATTATAAAACTGTCAATATTTATAAATTCAGCAAACATTTCTCGGTAACGCATTATGTACCGTTCCTGGACGCCTATTCCAGGGCGCTTGGAAATAATGAATATTATGAACAGGTGCTCAGGGTCATTACAATGCTGGATGATCCGGAAATCAAAGCAAAGCGTCTTGAGCCGGGCAGACGCTGGTACGAAATAGACGATGTGCAGGATCTGGATATTGCTTCTTCGATTTTTCTTGATGACGGAGATGAAAAGCTTCAGGTTATACAAAACAAATTCGGCGGATATTGGCGATATCCCAAAATGCTGGATTACTGCAATCTGGGAAATCCTTTTTTTCCTCCGGAACGAATGATTGATGAAATTAAAGTCAATATCGGTCGTATAGTGACAACCTATCCTTCGGGTATGGAAACCATTGCAATGCTGGTGGGGAAAAATCTGGGAGTTTCTCCTGATAATATTGTCGTTTCCAACGGAATCGAGGAGCTTATAAAGTCTGTCATGTCCCTCGCGGGCGATCCTGTCGGAATTATCAGGCCTACAAACGAAGAATA
>JAILBQ010000141.1 GCA_024680815.1 Lachnospiraceae bacterium
GGGCTGGATGCTTCCGTAAAGAGCGAGTTTGTGGGCTATGACACCTTGTCGACCGAGGATAAGCTGCTGGCGCTTTCCGACGGAGCAGAGCTCTGCGAGGTGCTCGAGGAGGGAAGCGAGGGCACAGTTGTGACGGGAAAGACGCCGTTTTACGCGACCATGGGCGGTCAGAAGGGCGACATCGGTGTCATAAAGACAGGCAGCGGAGAGTTCGAGGTCGTGGATACCGTTAAGCTCCCCGGAGGCAGGATCGGCCATGTGGGAAGAGTAAAGAGCGGAAGGCTTTCGGTTTCTGACCCGGCCACACTTAAGGTGGATACTTTAAACAGGGCAAAAACCTGCCGAAATCATTCGGCGACCCATCTCTTACAGAGTGCCTTAAGGAGTGTGCTCGGCGACGGTGTGGAGCAGGCCGGGTCCTACCAGGATCCCGAGAGGACGAGGTTCGATTTCACTTACGGCCAGGCCATGACCGATGAGGAAATAAACAAAGTCCAGGATATAGTCAATGAAAAGATCGCGGAAGGTCTTGAGGTGGAGACGAAAGTCATGAACCTCGAGGAAGCCAAAAAGACCGGAGCAATGGCTCTCTTCGGCGAAAAATACGACGAAGAGGTGCGGGTTGTCTCCATGAGCGATTTTTCAAAGGAATTCTGCGGCGGGACACACGTTAAGAACACGGCGGATATCATCACCTTCAAGATTCTCTCCGAGTCGGGAGTCGCGGCGGGAGTACGCCGTATCGAGGCCCTGACCGGAACGAACGTCTTTGAATATTACAGGAATGTGGAGAATACCCTTAAGGAGGCGGCGCATACCGCAAAGACCACACCGGAGTCTCTTTCCGAGAAGATCGCTCATCTTATGGAGGAAAACAAGGGATTAAAGAGCGAGCTGGAGAGCTTAAAGAGCAAGGCGGCACAGTCCTCCGTGGGCGATGCCATGAGCCGTGTCAAAGAGGTGAAGGGACTTAAGTTTCTTGCAACAAAAGTGGACGGAGTCGACATGAACGGCCTGAGGGATCTTTCGGATAAGCTCAGGAACGATATGGGAGAGGGGGTTGTGGTTCTCTTCAGTGAGGCTGACGGAAAGGTGCATCTTGTGGTCTCCGCAACGGAAGGCGCAATAAAGATGGGCGCGCATTCGGGGAATCTTATAAAGCTTCTGGCGCCTATGGTGGGCGGAGGAGGCGGCGGAAGACCAAATATGGCTTCCGCGGGCGGAAAAAATCCTGCCGGTATAAAGGACGCCATCGAAAAAGCAGGGGAGATCCTTTCAGGACAGCTTCAGGGGTAGGAAAATGGCTGGTGTTTCTCTTGTCATGGGCATCGCCGGAATACTTACGAGTTTCCTGGCTATCGGAGCAATCCCGTCTTTTCTGGGGATCATTCTGAGTCTGGGCTCTAAAGGAAAGAGCCGTAAAAAGAAGGCGGGGCTTGTTACCTCCCTGATAGGGCTCGTTCTGTCCGTACTCTTTATCTTTATTTACGTCCGGGCCGTTAAAAACCCGGGAGCGGACGGAATCTTTTCCAGACTTTCGAAAGGTTCCAAAGGTTCGGGAAATATACAGGGGACGGAAGGGTATGAGATCCCGGAGGAATTCAGGGCAGGAGAAGGTTCGTTTTATTCCCTGCCGGAGGAAAGCGGAAGAGGCACTCTGGATCCCGCGGAGGTCTTTACGGAGGAAATGTTTGACCCCTCCAATATGCCCCATCGTGACGGCTCTGCCTCTTTAAGCGACCGGGATTTCGACGAGGTTAATCCCTCACCCGAAATAAAGCCTTCCGACCCGGGAGGAGAAGAGGGCCTGTATGTCTGCAGGGTTGAAGCCGGAGAGGGACTGGCGCCTTTTCTTAAAAGCTATTATGAAAAATATTTTGCCACTGCGGATGAGGTTCATGCTATTATAAATTCATCAGACGACACCACCACCAGGGTTTACTGCGACGGCGGTTTCCTTGTGGCGGAGGTCTTTCCCGGGGCGGCAGGCGGAGCGGCCGATGTGGGGCGTATTTTTTCCGGAATTCCCACTGAGAGCTACCGGGTGTTTCTGGATAACGGGGATGTATCGGCTTTTTAAAGGAGAAAAATAGTGTTTTTTCTTTCGCAGACTCTGATCGTGGCGGGACTTTCCCTGATGTTTGTCAATGTGTACCGCTATATCGGGTATCTTAAGAACCGGAAAGAGGTTTCCCTTGAACAGAATGTCGGAAACCGGGTGCTGGACTACGTTATTTTTGTCCTTATTTTAAGCTTCGCCGTTGTCTATGCAATTATCCTGAGTCTCAGCATTCATTCCATCTGGATAGGGATTATCCTTTCCAGCGGCTCTCTCTTTGTTTTCCTGGTCCTGACCTGGATTTTCCAGCTTATTGAATCCCTGAAAAACAGCAGCTTTACGATTTCCGAGACTTTGATAGGAGTGCTGGAGGCCAGGGATCCCAATCTGGACGGCCACAGCCTTCATGTCCAGGATCTTACGATGCTTATTTACGATGAGCTTCCGCTGGACATCCGCAGAAAAATAAACCGTGAAAATTTAAAATACGCCTCTCTTTTCCACGATGTGGGAAAGCTTGGGATTCCCGAGGCGATTCTGAACAAACCCGGCAAGCTCAATGAGGAGGAGTGGGCAATTATGAGGCAGCATGCCGATATTTCGGTTAAGCTCTTAAAGCCCATGAAGTCTTTTGATTCCATAAGCAACTGGATTCTTTTTCATCATGAGCGCTGCGACGGGCATGGTTATCACAATATTCCGGGAGACGAGATTCCCGTCGAGTCCAGAATCATAGCCGTGGCGGATACGTTTTCGGCCATCACGATGTCCCGTTCCTACAAACCCGCCAGGAGCTATGAGGAGGGGGTGGAGATATTGAAAGAGGTTTCCGGCACCCAGCTGGATCCGAAAATCGTGGATGCTTTCCTTCACATTCCGGAGAATGAGGTGAAGGAGTGCACGAATAAAGTGAAGGAACGGATGGAGAGGGCGTTCAGACAGAATCATGGTATAACCTGAACGTACCGCACTTCGGAAAAATGTGGTATAATGCGGAGGAAATCCGTAAATCTTTCGACTGAAGCAGGAACCTGTTCCTGAAAGGCAACAGTGCATGGAGGAATGACATGATTTTTAATAACTGGGAAGTGGAGTTAAAGAGCGGAAAAACCAAGCTTGTTTCAATGAATGTGACTGAAGAGGGAGCCCACGAGCACGACACCTCAGCCGTTATCGACGCGGAAAGACGCAAGGAGGAGATATTTGAAGGCGTGGACGCACTGATTTCAAACGGCGTCCATTCAACCTTGCGTATCAAGGATACCCTGTTTAATGTGGATGAAATCGCCTCCATCAGCTGCACCACCGTGGTGAAGAAGAACAGCGAGGGATAATTCCCCGGGATACGATTCAGGGTTTTTCAGGTATCGATCTTTGGAGAACTGACAGGTCGGGTGACTATATATAGTGCAGTAGGAAAAGGGGCTTGCAAGATGTTGTGGCCCCCTTTCTTTATCTATGTTTAAAAAAATATCAAAATATGCTAAAATGATGCCAGGGGCAGAAGGTCATAATGCGTTTAAGCTTGCTTGAAAAGCATTATGACTTGATATTTTGATACAAACATCCTAAATAATCTGTAGATTATGCCGAAATAAATGGTAAGGGCGGAGTGTGCCCTGGTGGTCTTATAAATAGAAGGATATGATTCTATGGAAATAATCGAATGGCGTACACACTGAAAATACGAGAGGAAGCGAAAAAATACAATCCGATAGATGATCCGTTATTTTGTAAAATGGCTGAGGATTTGGAATTCTGTCAGGAAATACTACGTGTAATCATGGAAGATCCTGAGTTAACCGTACTTACGAATCAGCAGCAGGATTTTTTGAGAAATCTTCAGGGCCGGTCAGTGATTTTGGATGCAAAATGTACTCTGGGAGATGGCCGGAAAGTAGACATAGAGATACAGAAAGCCGACAATGACGATCACCAAAGGAGGGTACGTTATAATGGAGCGGTGCTGACTGTAAATATTACCGACCCGGGAATGAATTTCAAGGATGTACCGGATGTATGCGTGATTTATATATCACGATTTGATGTTTTCGGAAAGAGCCGTGTAATATACCATGTGAGACGGATTATTGAAGAATGCGACACATTTGTTGACAATGGTTTTGAAGAGATATATGTAAACGCAGCAGTCAAAGACGATACAGAAATATCTGAACTGATGAAGGTTTTTACAGAAGATTCGGCTTATAGCGAAAAGTTTCCGGTGACATCGAGGCTGAAGCATCGTTTTAAAGAGACAGAGGAGGGCCTGGATATTATGTGCGAAGTATCAGAAAGAATAATGGAATATGGGCGTGAAGAAGGACGTGAAGAAGGACGTGAAGAAGGACGTGAAGAGATTAACGCGTTGAATAATAAGCTGATTGTTGAGAATCGCTGGGAGGATCTGAAGCGGGCGGCTATGGATGCGGCCTATCAGAACCAGTTATTGCGGGAACTGTTCCCTAAGACGGCAAAATAGCGACAAAATACCGGAATAAACCGAGAGTAGACTGGAAGCAGGGAAAATACCACTCTGGAGGACAAAGCGATGGCGAATAATAAAAGAAAACGCGGTTTACGGGCGCAATAGGAAAGCGCCCGTAAATCCGGCTTCGCCGGACAGGAGCCTGGCGGCTCCTGCCAAATACGGCCACCGATTTTCTGATGAAAATCGGCGTCCTACAGAAGGAGATGGATTCTGAGATCCGGTTATTATACGATAAATATTTAAGCGGAGGACAAAGCGATGGCGAATAATAAAAGAAAACACAGAAGGAGATGGATTCTGAAGAAGAGCGTGAGAATGAGTCTCGCGTCGCTTTTTATGATTCTTGCGCTTATCGTGGCGGCCATTCCGGCACCGAAGGTGGAAGCGGCAAATAGACCAACGGGACCTATAGTTAATACATACGCAAATGTTAATTACATATTTACAATTGATGACAAAGATGAAGCAACATTCATTGGTTATGGTGTGTCCGACAATAAGTTTCCTAATAAAAAAGCTATTAAGACACTTTCTATTCCTGATGAGGCTTTATATGAAGTGTATGATGAATCGATCAGTGCTAACGTAACTATAAAATATCCGGTAAAAACCATACAGGCAAATGCTTGTAAAAATGATGATGATGGAATTATTGATGATGATGAGTGCGGGATTGAAACTCTTGTTTTATCAGACTCTGTTGAAACTATTGGAGCAAGTGCTTT
>JAILBQ010000037.1 GCA_024680815.1 Lachnospiraceae bacterium
GGCAGAGCATGATCGGGAGCGAACATGCAAAAGCCGGAGAGAGTCAGACCTGGGCTGAGATGCTCCGGTTCCAGCGCTCCGTAAAGATCAATCTGGACGCCCTGGAAAAACAGCCCGAGGAAGTGGGCGCCGGAACCTCCGAGGTCCTGAAGATCAAGCGTGACGGAAAGGTCTTTTACTTCAAGCCGGAGGATGCTACCTTTGATGGCGGGCTGGAAGACATAGTCGTTGAAATGGGGAAGCTCATTCCCGGCCTGACCGCACAGGAAGTGGCAGGTTTTGTCAATGCCGTCAGCGAGGAATATGATCAATATGAGCCAAAATACGTTTATGAGCATTTCTTCGATCTCTTTCACAAACGTGAGTTATATTCAAAGGTGAAAAAAACATCCTCGATTCCTATGGAAAGCTTTCTGGCGAACGTTCCGAAGAGCAGGAGAAAAATCGTCGAAGAGTGGTACCGGCTTGTTTTTAAAACCTATAATCAGCAGGCGATCTCGGTAACTTCGGCCATGATCCTCCCGGGAAGCAATCTTTCCCGCAGAAATGTGGCCACCAGCCGCTTGGCCTCGCTGTTGGGGATCGGCGATATGTTTGCGGAGTCCCGCACTGCCATCATAAAGAAAAACGGGCAGCTCATCAGCGGAAACCTGATGGAGGATGCGGGAGGACTGGACGTGAGCGAGGCCGCTTCGAAGTCTTTAAAATATTCAAAGGCTGCGGAAGACCAGCTGCTGATCCTGCCGATTTTTGATCTTTTGTGCGGTCAGGTGGACCGGCACCTGGGGAACTATCTGTATATCAAAGGTGCTTCCGGAGAAATCAGCGGTATAAAGTGTATCGATAACGACATGGCCTTCGGGCTGCTTCCCTTTGACGTCGCAGAAAACGGTGAAAACCAGCTGAAGGCGCTTTCGGACAATGCACTTCACGCGCTTCCCCCGAAATTCAAGAAAGCCATTATGGCCATGGACGAAACGTTTATGAAGCTGATCTTAAGAGATCTGTTGACGGAGAATGAACTGAAAGCCCTTGCGAATCGTCTTACGGGGCTGCAGAAAAGGCTGAAGGATGTGGAAGATGCTTCCGCGGAAAAAGAAAAGACGTTATCCCTCACCGCAAAGCGGGAGGCTCAGGATCCGGAGCTTATCAAGCTAAATTACTTTGTGTCTCTGCGTGAGGGGACATCCACCAAAAAGCTTCATGAGATTACGAATTTTTACGAGCCTCTGTTTCCGAGCTCATCCACGATCAGCAAACGCATCAAACAGAGGCAGAAACAGCTTGGAGCGAATAAATGAAAAACGTAATCATGACGGAGATCACGGAGGAAAACATAAGCGCTTTCCGGGAGCTTTTACCGGAAGGGATTCCGGAGGAGAGGTATGCCATCGGTGCGCTTACCGGAGAAATGGGAGCCCTGGTACCTGTGGGGCTCATGATTTTTTCCATCGGGTATTCGGGCTACGAAAAGAATCTGACTCTCCCTCCTTCCCTCTTTCTTCACTGGCTTTTTGTATCGGAGAACGAGCGTTCAAAGGGTGTGGGAAGGGCGATGCTTACCTGTCTTTATTCGATTGCCCAAAGCGCCCACGTCAATGAGATCCGCTGCCGTCTCACAGCCCCCGAACTCGACACCTGTCCCAGAGATTTTCTCAGTGACAACGGTTTCGAGTTTTCGGAGACGGAACGGATATGCATTGTCAGGCCGATGGGCGTCCTTTTCACGCCGAAGCAAGGTGTGGACAGCGCTGACAGAGCCTGTGTCAGATTCCTCGAGGATCTCAGTTTTAAAGAGCTGGAAAGCATTCCGGACATTTTCGGAGAAGCTCCGAAAATTTTCGACGCGGAGGGAAGACTGACCTGCAACGCGGAGCTCAGCTGCGTTGTCATGCACAAAGAAAAGATCAGCGGGATCTTTCTTGTGTCCTCCGAGAAGACGGTTTCCCGGAGGAAAAGACTGGCGTTTACATTTATCAGGATGCTGCCGGGGGTGCCTGTCGATAAGATCAGAAGGCTCTTAAAGCTTTCTTTCTTAAGAACCCTTGAGCTCTACGGACCGGAGATTCCGGTATACCTGGAGACCGAATATCCGCCGTCGATAAAGCTGGTCAAATACGGAGTAAAGGATTGTCCGGTGGAAAATATCCTGATCGGGATCCGGCCGGTTATGCACCGGGGCAGTAATTAAACGCACTTAAGAGGAGAGTATTATGTGTTTTGACCGGAAATCCAAAACGTCAGAAGTCATACAAAGCCATACTATCGATACAGGAGCAGTGGGTGTTGAGGCTCAAACGGAGCAGAGCATTGCCGCTCCTCTCCAGACCGTTCAGAATGAGACCGTAACCAAAACGAAAAAGGCGGATGTATCCGCTGCTACTACTGACGCTTCAGTCTCCGTCCATTCGAAAGCTGTCGAAAGAACGGCGGCTTTAAGAAAGACCGAAGAAACCGTGGAGCGGGATATGCCTCCGGTATACGTTCTGGGACAGAGTATCATAGACATAAATTCGTACCGGGATGATATTATCGTGGCCAGCGATGAAATGGAGGACGTTAAAAACAAGATAATGATGCTCCAGTCTTTCCTCAGCAACCCGATGCCGCCCTTTGCAATAGTGCCGGAAGATGAGGCTAAATATAAGGATGAGCTGGAGAGTGTAAAGCTTGCTATGGCCATGATGTATAACAAGCTGTTAACAAGCATGGATTCATGGCTTAGAATGAGCTACCGTCTGCCGAAGTCCACAATCACAACGGTACGTATTACGATGGTGCGCAATTTAAAGAGTGAGATCACGGAGGAGGCTTCACTCTTTGCGGAGAACATGACCGAATACAGGCGTTCGATGATCGGCAGTCCCGAGGCTATTAAGGGTGAGAGCAAAACGTGGGCGGAAATGCTGACCTATCAGCGTTCCGTAAAGATAGATCTGGATGAACTGGGGCAACAGCCGGAATTATTAGGCGGAGCAACCTCTGAGGTAATGAAGATTCACTACAATGATAAGGATCTCTATTTTAAACAGGAGGACGAAACCTATGTCGGTACTCTCCTGGATATGATCAGGGATATCGCCAGGGAGTTTCCGGGTCTTGACGAGGCCGATGTGGAAGGCTTTCGCAGTGCGATGGACAGAGAGCTGCACGCTCCTGTTGAAGAACTGGGACTGATCGACGAAGGCTCCCGTTATGAAGCCTTTTATAATCTTTATTATAAAAAGGATTTTTATTACAATATCGATACGAAAAACGGAACTCCCCTTGAGAAGTTTGTCGCTTCCATTCCGGCGGCGAGACAGAAAACGTTCGAGGCATATTTCAAACAGGTATATAAAACCTTTAACCAGCAGGGAATTGCCGAGCAGTCTGCAGGCATAGCCCAGGGGAAAAATCTGTCCCGCAGGAATGTGGCTACCAGCCGCATGGCCTCCCTTATGGGAATAGGAGATATGTTTGCCGAGTCCCGAACCGCTGTAATAAAGGTCAACGGAAAGACCCTTAGGGGAAACCTGATGGAAGATGCCGGCGGCAAGGATATCACCTATGTTGAACGCCATCTTCAAGCCCGCTATTCGGCAACTGCCGAAGACCAGCTTCTGATATTGCCGGTATTTGATCTCCTTTGCGGACAGATAGACAGACATCTGGGAAATTACATGTATCTTACCGGAGAAACCGAAAATGATACCACAGAGATCACCGGGATAAAATGTATAGATAACGATATGTCCTTCGGCTGTATCTCGCTTGATAAGGCGAAGAAGCCCGGAAACCAGTTAAAGGAACTGACCCGCGGATCCCTCCATGCCCTTCCCCCGAAATTCAAGAAAGCTCTGATGTCCATGGACGGTGCCTTTTTAAGGCTGATGCTCATGGATCTTCTGGATGAGGACGAGCTGGACAGTCTGGTGAACCGTCTCGAAAAGATACAGGAAGCGCTGACGGAGGCGGAACAGTTCTATAAGCAGAATGAAGCAAAGCTTTCCAGAAAAAGACGGCGGGAAAAAGAGGATCCGGAGCTGATAAAGCTGGAATATCTCGCTTCCTTCCGTAACGGAACCGCCGAAAAAAGCCTCGAATTCAGCACCAGCTTTTCCTCCTATATACTGCCGGGACTGAAAACGATAAACAGCCGGATAAAGGCAAGAAAAAAGGAAGTTCCGAAAGAATTGAAAAAAAAGGCTGCCGAAAGAAAAATGCAGGAACAGGAAGAAAACAAACAGCTTAAGGAAGAGAAGGGTAAAAAATGACTATTACAACGTTATCTGCCGAAAACCTGCAGGCTTTTGAACAGTTCGCACCCGCCGGGACGCTGACGGAGCATATACTTGAGGGAAGGCACGCCATCGGTGCGCTTGCATGGGAAGAGGGAAGCTTCGTGCCGGTCGGCCTGATGATATTTGATATCGCGTACACCGGCCATGAAAAAAGCATATCGACTCCTCCCTCGGTCAATATTCTCTGGCTGTACGTAGACGAAACGGAGCGAAATAAAGGAACGGGAAGCGCCCTTATGGACGGACTTCTTTCCTCTTTAAAAAACACAGAGATAAATGAGATACGCTGCGTTGTTGAAGATCCCGAAGAAGAAGGAAACGAACTTAAGCGGTTTCTTGAAAGCAGGGGCTTTGAATTTGAATATACCGAACGAATAAGCCTTGCCAGCTCCCTGGAAGAATTAGATAAAAAGAGAAAGCGCATACAGCTGAAAGGGGAACTCTCCGTAAAACCCTTAAGCGAGCTTGAATACGAAGAACTGAAAAGCATCCGTGAGATCTTTGGAGAGACTCCCGATATCTTCGGAATGGATGGCCGACTTAACTGTGAACCGCTTCTTAGTTACGTACTGTACCATGAAGATAAGATCAGCGGTGTGTATCTTGTCTCTTCCCGAAAGACAGGAGTAGATAAGCGCGCCCTTAAAATCTATTTCATGAGGATACTGCCCGGGATACCTGCGTCAAAGACACGGGAACTCCTGCAGGTCTCCTTTGCCAAAGCCATTGAAATCTTTGGTCTTGAGGTCCCTGTATATATTGATACCGAATATCCGCCCACGGTTGCACTTATAAAATATCTGATATCCGACTGTCCTGTTGAAAAGGTGCTCACCGGGGTCAGACACGAGACATCTTAATTAGTCTATTTTATCTCACGCATGTATCTTTCCTCTATATACACCCAGTCCTGGTTATCTTTACCCCATTTCCC
>JAILBQ010000086.1 GCA_024680815.1 Lachnospiraceae bacterium
ATCACGGGGATATGCGCCGTGGCAGGCTCCTGCCTGAGCATCTGCAAAACCTGGGGTCCGTCCACCACCGGCATCTCGTAGTCCAGCAGAATCATATCCACCTTTTCATTTTCCGGCACCTTAACCAGAAAAGTGATGGCCTGCATACCGGCATTAACGATATCCACCCGGTAGCGATCCTTTATCCATTCCTTAACCATCTGGGAATATGAAGGATCATCGTCCACGATCAGTATCCTTTTCCTCGTAGACTCCTTTATAACCACGATCTGATCTGCCGTTTTATTCATTTCCTTTTCCAGCAGCCCCATATCCACAGGCCTGTCCAGCAAGGTGTAATTCTCCGGCACGGGAAACTCATTCAGCAGGTCGTCATGGAACTTTTTTTCACCTATAACAAGGGTTCTCTGAAGTTTTTTTACGGCAGCATCCAGCATGCCGGACAGCAGCTCCTTTTTCTTCTGATCCTCCATGATATCCGAGGGCAGATAAAGCACTGCAAGTCTGACGCCCCCCACAAAACGAAGGAATTCCTTATCGAGGTTTTCGGTAATCATAAATACACTGTAGCCCATCTCGTTGAGCTTTCGTTCAATTCCCTTAACCACAACGCTGTAATGAAATACCACAACAACCGCATCCATGTTTTCCATTTCTTTCTTCCTCCTCGTTTTGTTTAAGCGGCACCCCTTTTAACCGCCTTTAAGGCATCCCTCTGAATATCCGGGTCAAAGGACAGCATCGGCGGAATATCCTTGCCCTTGAGTCTGCGATCAGTATAATTTCGTGTCAGTCTGAGTATTAACGGCACCTGAGCGGTGATTCCGATAAGATTCGGGATCATCATAAGACCGTTGAATGTGTCTGAAATATCCCAGGCCAGATTGGACTCCATCACGGCGCCCAGCACAATGAGCGCCACAAAAATGCACCGGTAAAACTTTGCCCAGGCCACGCCGAACAAATATTCCGTCACCTTTGCCCCGTAATAGGACCAGCCCAGAACGGTCGTAAACGCAAACAGCGTAATTGACAGCACCACAAACCATTCTCCCGGCTGACCGAGAGAGGCCCCGAAAGCTTTTGCCACCAGAGTGGCGTCATTGACCCCCTCCTTCATAAGGCCCGTGGAAAGATCCACGGCTCCAGAGGAGAGAACCACAACGGCAGTCATGGTGCAGATTATCATCGTGTCCAGGAAAACCTCAGCAATTCCCCACATTCCCTGTCTGACCGGCTCTCTGGCGCAGCTGTTGCTGTGAACCATAACGGAAGAACCCAGCCCGGCCTCATTTGAAAAAACTCCCCTTTTGCATCCGTTTTTGATCGTGTTAAAGGCCAGCTGTACGGCGCTTCCAGCCGCGCCTCCTTTTAAAGCCGCGGGTCCCAGCGCAAAGCGGAAAATAGCGGAAAAGACCGCGGGAAGTTTTGAAATATGCATCAGGATCAGGATAAGACAGCCCACGAAATATACTGCCGTCATAAAGGGTATCAGCTTTTCCGATACGGCGGCCAGTCTCCTGAAGCCCCCGAGAATAATAAACGCCACTGCAATCATCAGGATGATCCCGATCCACCAGTTAACCCTGGGGGCTCCCAGGAACATTCCCTTATCCACCCCCGATAAAAAAGTCTCTTCGAAATTTATGGTTATCTTGTTGATCTGTCCCATGTTGCCTATGCCGAAGGAAGCCAGCACCGTAAAGACGCAGAACAGGATGCCCAGAACCCGGCCGGTTCTCCTTAAGTGCTTTTTTGAGCCGAGCCCGTCCTGAAGGTAATACATCGGGCCGCCTGACCAGGCTCCTTCCGAATTCCTTCTCCTGTAGTAAATTCCAAGCACGTTTTCGGAATATTTTACCATCATCCCGAAGAAGGCGGCAACCCACATCCAGAAAACAGCTCCCGGGCCTCCGACGCAGATCGCCGTGGATACTCCCGCAATATTACCGGTTCCTATGGTAGCGCATAAAGCGGTACAGAACGCCCTGCACTGGGACAGGGCTCCCGCGTCATTTATAATGAGTCCCTCCCCGTACATGATTCCGAAGGTTTTTTTCAACCAGTGTCTGATATGAGTGATCTGAAAGAATCCGAATCTCACGGTACAGATAAGCCCTGTCCCCAAAAGGAGCACAAGCCCGAAGGTTCCCCAGGCAAATCCGTTGATCGCATCATTAATTCTGACGATTGTTTCCATATAGTGCCCTACCCTCCAAGCATCCCTTTAATCCCGGCGTAGTCACCGCTCTCCGCCTTTTCACGGACAATGTCAAGCCGCTCTGCGTCCTCCTCCGGCAGGGCATATTCTCCGATCTCATTAAGTATTTCCGCTATGGTATCGCCGTCTTCTGAAGCTGAGGCATTCTGCAGCTCCTCATATACGCTCTGCAGAAGATATTCATCCGCCATGGGCTTGTCCTCTTCTTTTTCATCCCCGTCAAAGAAGGCGGAAAGCCTTTCCCTGTATTTCAGGAAATCCTGCAGCATGGAGGAGTGATGGGCGGCGATGTATTCCGTGTCCTTATCCTTTCCGGCCTGCTCCAGTCCGGCTGCCTCGTCGGAAAGCTCCAGAGCGCCCACCAGCTTTGAAGAGCTTTTCAGCGCATGCACCTTGATGGTATAGTTTTCCCAGTCCTCCGAAGTATAATACCCGTCGATCTCGGAGGCTTTGTCAGGTATTGAATCATAGAATATCTTCAGGACGGTGCGAAAAGCCTCTTCCGACCCGCTGTTGGTTATGGCGGCTTCCCCGTCAATTCCGTCTATGTTCTGATACCATTTTGCTTCCCCGGAGTCAGCCTCTTCCGCTTCCCGGAACGGCTCTTCTCCCTCGTCCGTTATCCGTGCCGCTTCCTCGTCCTCAATATCGCCGGTCTCTTCCCGGCGGACAGCCTCCCGGCTCAAATTCTCCTCATTCGCCCGCTCATCTTCTGTCCGCTTTTCGATATAAGAGCCGAGATTATAGGATTTGTTGGATTTAACAAAATACAGGATTCCGAAGGTGCCCGGCCCGCAGTTGGAGGATATGGCAGCAGACGCCTGTTTGAAAATAACGTTCTCGAAATAAGCCGCCTTGCTTATCTCTTCCTTTATCCACAGCAGGGTATCCGTCGGAATATCCACATAGGTAACAAAAACCACATCCGAATCGGGAATCGTATCCACGGGAAAGGCCTTTTTTATATAATTTCTGTAAGCCCGTCTTGTATTTCCCAGCCAGATTCCCCTTATGCCGGATCTGTCCTCTCTGAAGGTCAGACTCGGATGAAGATTCAGGGCCTTCGCCAGAGCGTGGACCCTGTGGCTTATAAGGCCTTTCCGTGCCATATAATCCGTCGTATCGATGACAAAGCTGCATTTCAGCCTCTGCTTTACGGTTTCCAGTTCCGACACAATATCCTGAACCGGGATATTCTGCTGCGCAAGCTTATGGGCTATAAGCACAAGAATTCCCGTAGCGCTTGAAAGACAGCCCGAATTAATGACCGTAACGTTGTCAAAGGACTTCGCGGCTTCGCAGGCCATCCTGTAATCTTCGCTCATGCTCGTGGTAAGAGCGATGTGAATAAGATGATGGGCTCTTTTAAGCACTCCGGAAAAGAATTCCGTATATTCCGCCTCGTCCGGCGGGAATGAAACCGCACTCTTTCCGGCGGTGATATACCGTATAAGCTCATCGGCGCAAACCTGCACCCCGTCCTTGAATGTGCCTTCCTCCGTCCGTATCCGGAACGGGATGATAGGAATATTGAGTTTTTTAACTATGGCATCAGGCAGGTCGCTCATAGTTGTTGTTGTCACTATAACCGGTACTTTCCCGTAATATCTGTCGGCCGCGTGGATGTCCTCCCCGGTGTTCATCAGCCTGCCGCTTAATATCAGCTTCTCCTCCGGAATAAACCGGATCAGCGTTCCCTCCAGAGCTTCACCCGAAACCGGCTTGACAAGGTAGCCGTCAAAGCCCGCTCCGGCGTACAGCTCCCTGTTGTCTCCTCCGGCATTGGCGGTAAGAACCACCACAGGCGTTGTCCTGTTCATTCCTCCCGCCTGGCTCCTTAAGGCTTCCAGGCATTCAATCCCGTCCATTTCCGGCATAAGGTGATCCATGAGAATAACGTCATAATGGTTTTTCACCGTGAGCTCCAGAGCCGCTCTCCCGCTCAGGGCCTTATCTATCATCATCTCCGTGCCTTCAAGCAGTCTGCTTTCCACCTCCAGATTCATTTCATTGTCATCCACAATGAGTATCCGGGCTTCCGCCGCCTGGAAGCTGCTCTCATATACGTTTCTCCGGGTCTGCTGGTTATGGATATTAAGCTCTCCGATCCGGGTATGATCCGAAATCCCCTGCTTCACAACCACCAGGAAGGTGGAACCCTCGCCATAGACGCTGTTTACCGTGATCGTACCGTTCATAAGCTCTACCAGCTGCTTGACAATGCTTAAGCCCAGTCCGGTTCCCTCGATATACCGGTTTTTTTCTTCATCCACCCGTTTGAAAGCATCAAAAAGATTGGGCAGCGCTTCTTTTTTTATCCCCATTCCCGAATCGGATATGGCTATACTTAAGGACACCTTATCATCATTCTCTTCCAGCCTCTCCAGCCTTAGCTCGACGAAGCCCTCCGCCGTATACTTCACAGCATTGTTTAAGAGGTTGATGATTATCTGCTTGATCCGGATCTCGTCCCCGTAAAGAACCGACGGCAGCTTCGGATCGATGCTCACGCGAAGCTCAAGTCCCTTATCGTCTGCCTTCAGCCAGATCATATTGACAATCTCCGAGAGCATGTCCCCGACCCGGTAATCCACGGGAACGATGTCCATGCTTCCGGCTTCAATCTTTGAAAAATCCAGAATATCATTGATAAGCGCCAGCAGAAGCTTCCCTGCCCCCTGTATCCCGGACGCATCCTTCACCACCTCATCCGAGGTGCTCTGGTCCCTTAAGATCAGCTCATTAAGTCCCAGGATAGAATTGATGGGCGTGCGGATCTCATGGCTCATGCTGGAGAAGAAGCGGTTCTGTGAGCGGGTGAGCTCCTCCGCCCTCTCCGCCTCCTTCTTTGCCCGTTCATTTTCTTCCAGGAAGAAGCGGGTCTGGAGCCAGGTCATGATAAAGCACAGAAATCCCACCAGTATTATGGAAATGCACGAATCCACGCAGAACATCCCTCTGGAATGGGGCGCAATCCACTCCGGATGAAAATACTGGACAGAATAGCACGCTATCGTCAGAATTATAAATACGGAATAGAGCGCGATCCTCCATTTGCCGGAGATCACAAGGCCCACGTACATGAACGCAAAGATGAACCATAAAACCCCTCCGCCCTCCATTCCTCCTCCGAGAAAGAACAGGGCCGGAAGTATAACAAACACAAGTCCCGCCACAATAATCCTTATGGCAAGCTTCAGTTTGTTCCGGTAAAGACAGATCAGGGTTACAGCCGGCACAAAGATCAGAGTTACGGTCAGAACAATAAGCTCACCCTTGTTTTCCTTTGTGATTATGTCTCCGATAAATGCAATCAGAACCACCAGCTCGGACATCATTGAAAGGCTTAAAAATAACCGTTCCGATATCTCCCGTTCCGGATCCCTGATGGCTCCTGAAATATCCCTTATCAATCTTCTGATATTCATCACTCTACTCCTTAACGTCAGAGACCGTACGGTGAAGCTCCCGCAGCATCACACGCTCAAAATCCGCCATGTTAATGGGCTTTGCAATAAAACCGTTAAAGCCCTCCTCTATGAACATTTCCCTGGCTCCGGAAACCGCATTGGCAGTCAGCGCCACGATGATGATATCCTTCTTCTGATCCGCCGCTTCCTTCCGGATCTGCTTCATGGCCTCGACTCCGTCCATTTCCGGCATCATATGATCCATAAACACCACGTCATAATCGTTGTTCCGGAATTTGCTTATGGCTTCCTTTCCGCTTCCCGCCGTATCAATGATCATCTCGTAGTCTTTAAAAAGCCCGGTTGCCACCACAAGATTCATCGGCTCATCATCCACGATCAGGGCCCTGACGCCTTTAAACACCGGTTTACTGACATTGTCTGAATATTCGATATTAACGGCATCCCGCCCTTCGTTCAGGATTTTTACCGCCGGATAGCCGTAAAGAGGCTTGGGCATCACCATCACCCGGCTGCCGCTCTTCGGCTTAAATCCCGCTTCGGCGGACACGATAATTACGATCTCGCCTCTGCTGAGTTCATCAAAATAGCCGGCGTTTTCCTCATATTCCTCCTGCCCCATAAAGATGAAGGTTACATCCAGCTTCTCCCTGAGGCGCTCCACATCATAAACCGAATCCGCGGAGTACAGGGGAACGCGGAGGCCTTTGGCAAGATTTGTCGCCATGGCACGGTAAAAATCACGCACCTTCGGTACCTTGTACTTATCAGGTCTGACATGGAAAAGGATGTCCCCGTTAAAATCTCCCGAAAGCATAAGGCAGGGAGTCGGATCCTTGACAATCTGGGGAATCGTGACCCGCACGGTCGTCCCGACCCCCTTTTCACTGTCGATATTCACAAAGCCTCCCATTCTGTGGGCAAAGCCGTATACGATGTAAAGTCCCAGCCCGATACCCCCGGAGCTGCGGTTCCTCTTTTTATTGGCCTGATACATCCCCACCGACAGGGCTTCGATTGCCCTGCTGTCCATACCGATTCCTGTATCGGTCATTTCTATACACAGATTGACGCCGTAATCCGTTTTTTCCGAAAACATTTTCACATAGATCCCGCCCGCTCTCGTGAATTTCACGGCGTTTTCAAGAAGATGCCTGAATAACTTGTGGAGCTTTTTAATATCCCCTCTCATCTTCCCGGGGACTCTGGGATCCAGATCCACCACCAGCTCCAGCTTTTTGGAATCACCGGCAAAACGAAAAAGCGCGACCACGTCGTTGATGAGGGAGGTGCTCATATAATCCTCCTCCTCCAGGATCACCTTATTCCGTTTACATTCAGTATAGTCCTGTATATCCTCGATCTGATATGCCAGCCGGATCCCGGCGTTTTTTATGGTATCCGCCTCATATCCCGCGTTTCGTTTGATCATGAGATCAGACATTCCGTTTACCACATTAACCGGTGTGCGGAGCTCATGGGAAATATTTGAAAGAAAATCCTCCATATCGGCATCGTAGGCTTCGATCCGCTCATCCTTTTCCTTATCTGTACTGACAAGTTCCGTTCTGTCATTAATGGACTTTACACAACTGAAATATACAAACATAACAACAGTTGCGTGCAGAAGAATTCTCGATATGCCGAGCCTGTCAAATGTCACATAGTCCCCGTCCGAAGCCAGTATCAGCTGAATGATCATTACGATAAAATATTCCAGCAGAAAAAGATTCATCATATAATTCTGGTTCAGAAACGAATAGGCCACCATGACCAGAACCACCACAATGGCAACGTCAAAAAAGCTGGTTTCGTGAACACCGTGATAAAAAACAGCCATCATCGCAAAAGTGAGATAGCTGATCTTTCTGGTTCCGTAATCCGGCCTGTCGGAAAGATACATCCCCCAAAGATATACCGTCCCTATCATAATGATGGGGGGCACCCAGAACTCCCATCCCAGAACAAAATTTTCTATTGTAAGACCTATACATTCGGCGGTGGCAAGAAAAACGATAAACTGCTCGTTTTTTTTCTGATTCATCTGACTCTCTCCGATTCAAGCTGTCAAAAGCATTCCAGTTTCAACGCGACCTTAAACATATTGTCGCAGAAAGCCATAACATTATAGCATACAAATGAGCCCCGCGTCGCCCCGGATAAAATCCGGGAGCGACTGGAGCTCATCTTTCCTTACAGGTTTAAAATCTTTGCAGGCTATCCTTATTTTACTGAATAACCCAGGGAGTTCCGTCCTTCTTCAGGAAGGAGCCGTTTGCAACCTTGATGATATCGATGATCCAGCCGATACCGCAGCAGCCGCCGGTGCAGAGCCAGATTATTCCGGTTCCGATATTTCCGGTCATAAAGCGGTGAACTCCGAGTTCTCCTAAAAAGATGGTGATAAGTAATGCAGGTGTTTTTTCCATGTTTTCCTCCTTATTTGTACAAAATAATTACTGACCGAGAAGATTGACTGCAGACGCCATATAATTTATGGTATCAGCCGAAGAGAGGTATTCTCCCTTGACAACATTGCCGTCAAAATCAAAGAAAGCGATTTCTCCGGTTTCCGGTCTCTCACATACACCAAGCCTGTAGGCGCTGCCGGAATAAACATCCGACACATCAAAGATTGTCCATTCATCGCCTTCATCATCGGTCTCGGTGGCAGACTCATAGGTTCCGCATATTACGTTCCCGCCGCCGGAATTATTATCAAAGCCGAAAAGTGATACATACTTATTTCCATCCGGTCCCGTAAACATGGTGAATACCAGCTCTCCGCCCTTATCATCACTTCCGTATACGCCGACGTCAACCATGTCTTCATCCACGTCAAGGAGTGTGAAGGAACCGTCAGATCCTTCGCCCTCTTCAGCTTCGGCAGTCTCTTCTTCCGCTTCTTCCGCTTCTTCCGCTTCTTCTGCCTCTTCCGGCTCTTCTTCGACTTCCTCTTCTACGTCCTCTTCAGCGCTCTCTTCTACTTCCTCAACGGCAGCAGCTTCTTCCTTATCTTCATCTTTGTCGCCGCATGCACAAAGCAATGATAAAGAGAGGACTGTAGCCAGCAGTATAGTGACTGCTTTCTTTTTCATATTTACTCCTCCATTCTTCTATTGCGGATATTTTTCCGCACCTTAACTTAACGTTAAGTATTATAATTATTTAAACTCTCAATACAATACTAATGGCGTGAACGTCGTTTTTTTGGCGTGAATGTTTCCTATACCCATGATTTGTGGTAAAATAAGCCATCATGAATATTGCCATTATAGACGATCTGATTTCGGAAACCGACCTTCTTTTTAATACCCTTACGGAATATTCCGCATCCGCAGGAAATTCGTTCTGTATTGAACGTTTTGAAAGCGGCGAGGATTTTTTATCCGGATATCAGCCATATCGTTACTCGGTTATTTTTCTCGATATTTACATGAAGGGAATGTCGGGCATCGAAGCCGCTGTCTCCGTACGGAAAACGGATCCGGAGGTGCTCATAGTCTTTATGACCTCCAGCAGCGACCATATGCGCGAGGCTTTTGATATCCACGCCTATCAATACCTTATCAAGACAGAGGATGACGAAAAGCTTCGGCAGTCAGTCATCCGCCTTATGGACGACATAATGAAAAAGCAGGGAGCCTATGTCCCTGTTTTAAGTATCACAAGCGAAAAAACAAATTTCAGCATCCCCTATTCGGATATTGTCTATGTCAAAAGCAGCAATCATAATGTGGAGATTATGGACAGCAGACACAACATATATTGTCCCCGTGTCACCTATACGGTAATACGCGGTAAGCTGTCTTCCGACAGCCGCTTTCTTCAGATCAACCGCGGAATTCTTGTAAATATGGATAAAATACGAAGTTTTGCTCCCCCGACCTGCGAGCTGGAGGGCGGCATCAGCTTCCCTGTAAATATACGGGAGAAAAGGCTGATAAACGAAATCAGACAGAATTACATCTTCAGCAAGATGCACAGCGAGATGAACACAGGGAGCGGTTCATTATGACCCCGACAGCCTGTCTCGTCTCACTGTTATCGTATCTCGTTATTGTTCCGGCCGCCTTTCTGTGTTTTGCGCCGATGAAAAACATGCTGAAATTCGGCAGGAAGAAAACGCTGGCAGCTGTTGTCGCCGTATTGGCGGTATTAATCCCTCTCTCGGCTTTTCTGGAGTGTAGATTCCGCCTCTCCTTCAATAAACTGTTTCTTCCCGTAACAGCCATCCTCTTTATCCTTTATGCCTTATGCCTTAACGCCCATATCAGTCAGGCCGGCTCCATCTATGTATATGTCTGTGCACTGATGTCGTTTGCGGTTAATTTTTCCATTTTCTTTGATGCCATACTGCATCCCTCTTCGGACCTTGAACACTTCAGTCCGGAAGCGGCCGTGGCGAAACTCGCGTTATGTCTTGTTTTCTGCCTTATCCTGCAGTATTTCTTCAGAAAATACACGACATACCTTATTGATAACCTTTCCGACCACCGTATCTGGCTTGTGACAATTATCCTCTCCTCCGTATTTCTGTATTTTAACATTTCCATGGCGATTCACTACTACGAAACGCTTCACACCCACAATGTAAGGTACGCATACATATCCGCCATGACAGTCATGTTCATACTGCATCTGCTTTTCGGTTTCCTTTTCTATTTCATTGTCAGGAAGCTTCTGGAACAGGGCGGGAAAAATGAGCGATACCGCATTCTTGAAATGCAGGAAAAACAGTTTTTAGCGCAGCAGCGCTACCTCAAAGACACCGCAAAGGCACGGCATGATTTCAAGCATGCCCTGCGTACCCTGCGTACTCTCCTGAGCGAGAAGGATTACGATGCCATGGACGCTTTCCTTACCGAATACGCTGACGCTCTGCCCGAAAATGAGATCACAGAATATTGCAGCAACTCCGCCATAAACGCCACGCTGAATTTCTATGCCGCCCAGGCTTCCTCACACGGTATCAGAACAGTTATCAGGCTGCAGCTGCCCGAAAAGCTCTTCGTAAGCGATACCGACTTTTGTTCCATTCTCGGCAATATTCTGGAAAACGCCATTACCGCATGTCAGAATATGACGGGAAATTCCGGCTTTATAAGCCTGTCTGTTAAGAACGTTCATGATAACGAGATATATATAGCCGCCGAAAACGACCATGGCGGCGAGCTCAGAAAAAGAAAAGACCGGTATGTCTCCACCAAACAGGACGGCAAAGGCATCGGTCTTATCTCAATCGCTTCCATTGCGGAAAAATATCACGGCTATGCCGCTTTTTCCCATGACAGCGGGAAATTTTATTCCAATGTTTATTTAAGGAATGAGAGGATATGATTCAGGATCCTTTGATGCGCATCCTGGTGATCATCGCAGAAGCGTTCCCCTGTCTTCCCCTGATATGATTCTAAAGAAATATCTTAAGAAGCGTTTATGATCCTGCTTTAGAAAGGTTATAATCTGATTTTTTCCAAAAATTCCTTCTCTGCTTCACATACCTGATCCAAGTGATAGTCATAACAATGAGTATCCCCTGGAATAGAGATAATATAACTTACTATTGCATCATCCATAACTCATTGGGAAAAAGAGCCATAAGTCGAAACAGCCTCGTCTATGGTCAGTTCGCCTGTTGCAAATCCGTAAACTGCCATCCTAAACTGTATAAC
>JAILBQ010000103.1 GCA_024680815.1 Lachnospiraceae bacterium
CGGCTACCGGTTCGGGTTCAATTTCCAACTCCGGTACAGGTTCAGGCTCTATTTCTAATTCCGGCACGGGCTCCGGCTCGATCTCAGGCACCGCTTCCGGTTCTGGTTCCGGTGCAGGAGCGCTCTGCCCTCCCGCCGCAATAAGCATTGCCTCGATCTCTTCCGGCGACATCATTCGGCTGTGATTCCCCACCGCGGGTTCTGCAGCAGGTTCCTCAACAGCAGCCGGTTCTTCAGGCAAAACCTCCGGTTCCACAGAAAAAGCATCCGGCTCCGTAACAGACGAAGCCGTATCAAAATTCGCAGGATCCGTCCCCATCACAGGCTCTACACCGTGACCGAATACTTCCTCCAGCGAAGGCAGTCCCGCTTCCGTATCTATATTAAGTTTCTTTTCTGATTCCTCCACAGATCTGAGGAGGGCATCAAGATAACTTTCATCTGTACTCATACCGAATTAGTTTATCACATATCGTCCGATTCTTCCACCACGACAAAAGCTAAAAACACGTAAAAATTAATCATTGATTTTTTTTTCACTTTGCTATATCCTATTAGGGTCATTAGCATTTTTGTTAAGGAGGCAGTTATGAAAGAAACATTTGTCCTTCAGTTCGGAGGAAAAGAGACCACAAAGGAAGCCCTGAAGAACACTGCGAAAAAAATATTTGTTGAAGCAGGAAATAAGGCATCTGACATAAAAAAACTCGATCTCTATGTCCAGCCTGAAAACGGCAAAGTTTATTATGTCATAAATGAAGACTTCAAAGGCGACTTTGATCTTTGATCTGTTTTTGATCTGATAGTTTTTCTTTAAATGAACATCGGGCAGGATATTTTCCTGCCCGTTTTTGTATGAAGTCAATGACTAGTGTACTGACACATTCAAATTCAAACCAATTTCTTGTCTATTTTCCGTATGCCACGTTGTCGTCAATCAGCGTAGCCAGCCTTACGGAACCGTTCGATCTCTGCCCTGTCCGGAAGTGAAGCTATCGCCCCTTTAGACCGGACGCAGAGGGATCCGCTGATATTTCCGTAATCCAGAGCATCTTTCAAAATATCCTCATTTATTTCTTTGACACTGTCCGCACCCAGGATCAGGATCCTGGACAGGAAACCTCCCCAGAAAGCATCGCCTGCCCCTGTAGTATCCGCGATCATGCCCTTTTCAACCGGATACCCCGGATGTGAAAACGACTGTCCGTTATAGAAGCATTCTGCCCCGTCGCCTCCCAGAGTCTCAACAACAACCGAAAGTCCGTTTTCCTTCATAAGTGCGGGTATAGCTTCCTTTCCGCCCACCATATCGATTTCTTCGTCCGAGATCTTTAAGAAATCAACAAAGGGGAGAATTTTCCGAACCTCCGCAGCGCATCCGTCCCTGTCGTCCTTCCATGCCACATTTCTGTAATTAATATCAAAGCTTACAAGTTTCCCCAGTTCGTGTGCTTTCCTCAGAGCGTAGATGGTAGCTTCCTTTGCACTGCCTTCCGAAAGAGAAAAGGATCCTCCGTGAACAAGCCTTGCTCCGGCGATCACGTCATCTTTTATCTCAGAGCTTTCAAGCAGCATGTCGGCTCCCGGCTTTCTGCTGAAGGTAAAGCTTCTCTCACCGTTTTCATCAAGGGAAACAAAAGCCATGGTGGTAATGGCTTCATCCGTCAGCTCCGGCGAAAGCGCATCAACTCCCTCCTGTTTCAGAGTGTCAATTAAAAACCTGCCGAAGTCGTCATTTCCGAGTTTGCAGTACATTCCGGATTTCAGCCCGTTCCTGACTGCGGCGATCGCAACATTCGCAGGCGCCCCGCCCGCATTCCTTATATAGCTCCCCGTTTCTTTCCCGGGAAGAAAATCTATGAGCATCTCTCCTATAGTAACTATGTCATGCATTCTTTCACCTCTCTGCCGGCCCTTTTCATCCGCGGACACCATGCCGGTCTCACCTCAGTAGAAGAAAAAAGAGTCCCGCAAAAGGAACTCTTTTTTATGATCATTCTTTGTAAACAGGATCATCAATCCTGACTGATGTTAACAAGTCTGTCTATCTCGCGGACAAGATTTCCGATCTCGGGCTTACTGAGCTGGGCATCTGCGCCAAGCTGCTCACCCTTCTTCCTCATCTCGTCATTAACAAGTGATGAGAAGATGACCACAGGTATCTTACGAGTCTTATCCTCGGTCTTGATAAGCTTGGTGAGTCTGTGTCCATCCATTATCGGCATCTCTATATCAGTGATAACAATACCGACTTTCTGAGCCAGTGTGCCTTCAGCAACACATCTTGAGATATAATCCCAGGCATCCTGTCCGTTCTCGAAATCCGTAAGGTTAATATATCCGGCCTTCTTAAGGGAATCAGA
>JAILBQ010000119.1 GCA_024680815.1 Lachnospiraceae bacterium
CGCTTTTTCAAGCGGGCTCCCTTGTCCTGTTCATATGGAGATCAGGAGTTCCGGGTTCTGATGTGAATAGTAACTGATAAGGCATGAGGTATTTTATGATGATACAGCAGGGAACTATATATCCGTCGGATTTTGAAGCAAAGAAAGCTATCCTTGAGGCCGCGGCGGCGATGGAGGAAAAAGGTTACGTTGTGGGTCCGGACGGTTCCTTAAGTGTCAGGGTGGGGCAAAATGCCATTTGGATCACGGTGAAGGACGCCGACAAGAGGACGCTTACCCAGGATCAGCTGATCCGGGTGGATCAGGACGGCCGTCCTGCGCTCGGAAGGGATTTAAGACCTCTGCCGGAGGACCTTCCGGTTCATCTTAAGGTATATGCCGCGAATAAGGAAATAAAGGCAATCCTCCACGGATATCCTTTGTATACGGTTCTTGCGGGACTATCCGGAAGAGAGCTTCCCGCGGCTTCCTTTGCTCCCTCCGTACGTTCTCTCGGGAAGATTCCCTGCCTTCCGGAAGCCTCGCCGGAGGAGCTTGCAGGGCTCTCAGCCGGGCTTTGTCTTTCCTCAAAGGGGATGATAGTGAAAAACGACGGCTGCGTTATGTGGGGTTCTTCAATACAGGAGGCGTTGCAGTCCATGACTGCCTTGGAAAAGCTTGCTGAGGCGGTAAGCTCAGGCCCCGCCCTGCCCGGGAATGCCGCGGTGGCAGCAAAAGAAGGCAGTGCTGCTCCGGCCCCGGCAAACCGCCAGGCGCACCGGCTCAATTCCGTAAAGACCTCGTTTTTCGGGAAGGGGGCCATCAGACTCCTTCCGGAGGAGCTTAAGAAGATGGGGATTAAGCGCGCTCTGATTGTGACTGATGCCTTTCTGCACGAATCCGGAGTGGCCGAAAAGGTGGGAATGGCTCTTCGAAGTGCGGATGTGGAATACGCGGTATATCATCGTGTGACGCCCAATCCCACGACTGAAGTGGTCAATGAATGTCTCAGTGCAGTGCGCGAACTTTCAGCCGAGCTTCTGGTAGCAGTGGGGGGCGGCTCCGCCACGGATACCGCAAAGGCTGTTTCCATTGTGGCGGCGAACGGGGGCCGGGTTGAGGATTATGAAGGTGTGAACCGGTCCGCCAAACCGGGGATTCCCATTGTATCGGTTAATACAACGGCAGGCACGGGAAGCGAGTGCACTGTTTTTTATATCGTGACCGACCCGGTGCGCCGCTCCAAAATGGCCATGGTGGATCCCAACTGCATGGTCGGTATCGCGGTCAATGACATTGATTTTATGATGTCCATGCCGCCTTCCCTGACGGCGGCCACCGGAATGGATGCCCTGACCCATGCGGTTGAGGCTCTCTTTGCGAAAGGAGCCAATCCTCTTACGGATAAGGATGCCCTCTGGGCGATCCGTACCGTCTATGAGTTTCTTCCCCGGGCGGTAAGAAACGGACAGGATGAGGAGGCGAGGACGATGATGGCTTATGCGGAATATGTGGCCGGAATGGCCTTTTCCAATGCAGGGCTCGGCATGGTGCATGCCATGGCCCACGCTTTGGGCGGGCATTATAATCTCCCCCACGGTGTGTGCAACGCGATTCTCCTGCCCTTTGTGATGGAATTTGACAAAGCCAATCCCGGACTTTCCCCGCGTTTTGAGAAGATAGCGGAGGCATACCGCCTGTCTCCCCGTCCCGGAGAAGCGGCGGAAGAGGTGATAAGGGCCACCCGGGAATTGAGCCGGCAGATTAAGATCCCTGCTTCCTTAAAGGAACTGGGAAAGGTGAAGCCGGAGGAATTCGGGGAGCTTTCCGGCCTGGCCCTGAAGGATGCCAGCATGTCGCAGAATTATTTTACGCCCTCCGCCGAAGAAGTGATAAGAGTATACGCAGAGGCCTATGAGGGTGTTTCCCTGTGAAATACCTGAAGAGGCAGATACGGAGGAAAGGGATATGGAGTTTGATTACCGGATAGTCAGGGATAAAACCCGGTTTAAGGAAAACGTTCTTCCGCAGCATTCCGACCATGTCGCATATAAAAACAGGAAAGAAGCAGGAGAGGGGAAGAATTCATTAAGGAAGAGCTTAAACGGAAGCTGGAAATTCCATTATGCGAAAAATTACGCTTCCGCCGTACCCGGGTTTTTCAGGGAAGATTATGATGTGTCGGGCTGGGATGATATCCCGGTTCCGGCACATATTCAGCTTCAGGGTTATGACAGACCCGCATATCTCAACATCCAGTATCCCTGGGACGGAGCAGAGGATTTAAAGCCCGGTGAGATACCGGAGCTCTTTAATCCCGTCGGAAGCTACGTCACCTTTTTTACCGTTCCCGAAGGCTGGAAGGACAGGAAAATCTGTATTAATTTTGACGGAGTCGAGTCCGGCTTTGCTCTCTGGATAAACGGAAAATACACAGGCTACAGCGAAGACAGCTTCACCGAAGCCGCCTTTGACATAACCGGCTGTCTTAAGGAGGGGGAGAACCGCCTGGCGGTGCAGGTCTTCAAATGGACTCCCGGAAGCTGGTTTGAGGATCAGGATTTCTTCATTTTCAGCGGGATATTCCGGAATGTATATCTTTATGCCGTGCCCGGGGTCCATGTTTATGATCTGAAGATAAGACCCCTCCCTGACAGTACTTTAAAAAAGGGAACACTTGAAATAACGCTGGATATGGGGAAGGACGGCGGAAGCATTGAGTATGCCCTGAGCTTTAAGGGAGAGACGATTCTTTCAAAGGAAATCCCGGCTAAAAAAAGAACCGTAATTAAGGAAAAGGTGGAAAAGCCGGAATTATGGAGCGCTGAATATCCGAATCTCTACGATATCACCTTTACGGTAAAGGGTGAAGATAATGAGGTTACGGAATACATAGAGGAAAAGGCAGGGTTCAGACGATTTGAGATAAAAGACGGCCTTATGAAGCTTAACGGAAAAAGGATCGTGTTTAACGGAGTAAACCGTCATGAATTCTCATCGGTTAAAGGGCGGGTGCCGGATCCCGACGCCATGCTCTCCGATGTGCTTTTTATGAAGCGGAACAATATAAACGCCGTCCGCACGAGCCACTATCCCGATGCTCATGCTTTTTACAGGCTCTGCGATATCTACGGTATATATTTGATAGCCGAGAACAATATGGAAACCCACGGAGTGTGGGAAGCCTTCCGCCTGGGAAAAACCGGCATCGACGGAATCATTCCGGGGGATAAGGATGAGTACCGGGATATGCTTTTGGACAGAGCCAACTCCACTTATCAGAGAAGCAAAAACCATCCCTCGGTTCTTATCTGGTCCTGCGGAAACGAATCCTACAGCGGCAGTGTAATTCAGGCTATGTCGGATTTTTTCAGAAAGGCGGATCCTGACAGGCTTGTGCACTATGAGGGAGGAGACTGGGATAAGGAGAACAGATATCCGGATATGACGGATATGTACTCCAGAATGTATCCGCCGGCCGCGGAGTGCGAGACCTTCATAAATGCGCCGGAGCATCAGGACAAGCCCTTTATACTCTGCGAGTACGCCCATTCCATGGGCAACGCCCAGGGGGATATGCAGACCTATACAGAGCTTTCCGAGCGCTACGAAAGATACCAGGGTGGCTTCATCTGGGATCTTGTGGATCAGACCATAACGAAGAAAAACCACTATGGTGAGGAGTTTCAGGCATACGGGGGCGATCACGGGGAAAGACCGACTGATTACGATTTTTCAGCCAACGGCCTCCTTGACGGATTAAGGCGTCCCTATGCCGGAAAGGTTCAGGCGGTCAAATATAATTATCAGGGCATCAGGATAGAAATAGAAAGAAAAAAGAAGGGATTTACGGCCCTCATAAAGAATAAATATCTTTTTACGCCGACCTCGGATTTTGACTGCTTTTTAAGGGTTGAAAAAGAGGGACACGTTATCAGCGAAGAAAAAACGGTTATCGACGTGCCGCCTCTTTTAGAACGGAGAACAGCTCTCCCTGTCCCTGAAATACCGGAAGAGGGAGAGTATACGGTTACTCTTTCCTTCCGGCTTAAAGAGGATAAGGCTTATGCAAAAAAGGGCCACGAGGCGGCCTTTGGCCAGGGGATTTTCAGGGCCGCCGGGAAGAGGTCAGCTACCGCGAAAAGCCGGGAAGACGCCGGAGTCTTCAGAGTGGTAAGAGGATGCTTTAATACCGGCATTCACGGGGAGGGCTTTGATATTCTCCTGTCTTCCTTAAAGGGCGGCATAATCTCTTACCGGTATCAAGGGCGGGAAATGCTGCCGTCTGTCCCGAGGCCGAATTTCTGGAGGGCTCCGACCCAGAATGATAACGGGAACCTTATGGCCTTCAGACAGGGCTTCTGGAAGAATGCCAGCAATTACCAGACACATATCCGTCCTGGTGAAAGCCCTTTTGACCCTGAGAGCGAAGCGCGCAGATATCCGGTTATAAGAGAAAACCCGGACTATGCCGAAGTGAGCTGGAAAAAGTATCTGCCGTCTCCGGGTTTAAGCTTCGTTACAACAACATACAGGATATTTAAGGACGGAAGGGTCAGGGTCATTCTGGATTATGAGCCGGAGGAGTCCCTTCCGCCGATGCCCGAATTCGGTTTTCTCTTCAAGCTCGATAAGGAATACGACAGAGTGGTCTGGTACGGTCTGGGGCCGGAGGAGAACTACTGCGACAGGACGGAGGGTGCGAGACTCGGGGTATATGAAAGGCGGGTGCCGGAAATGGCCGCTCAGTATGTAGTTCCCCAGGAAACGGGGAACCGGTCCGGTGTCCGGTGGGGGCGTGTTCTGGATAAAAACGGAAGGGGCCTTGAATTCCGCTTTGTTTCAGCTGGCGCTGATAAAGACGGTATGGATTTCTCCGCCCTTTTCTACACTCCGGATCAGCTGGAGGAAGCCGCCCACCCCTACGAGCTGCCGTCGGTCCACTTCACTGTCGTGCGCCTTTCCATGAAACAGATGGGGGTCGGGGGAGATGATGCCTGGGGCGCGCCGGTGCTGCCGCAGTACATGCTTCCGCGGGATAAACACCTTCATTTTGAATTTGAGTTCAGAGGAGTGGGCTGACTTTGGCCTGGGCATTATGGCACAAAATGACACTTTAGTGGCACAAATACACATTGTACGGTTATATTATGGATTATACAATAATCGTGTCCGGAGGGTTCGCTCATAAATGAAATACAAAGAGATCATGTATACAAATGTCGAGAATTACGCCTGCCTTGAAAACCTTCAGGATAAAGGGATGCTGGGCGTAAGCATGGCAGTCAGCCTGGACTATACCGGAAGGGAGGCCTGCGAGAAGGGGCACAGCTTCGGCCCCTTTATACGGTGCTGCTATCTCGTTCACGTTGTACTCTCCGGCAGAGGAATATACAGGGTCATGGGCAGAACCTATGAGGTGGGCGCCGGCAGTGCTTTTGTGATTTTCCCCGGAGTTGAATCGGTATACCAGGCAAGTATGGATGACCCCTGGACCTATTGCTGGGTCGGTATGCACGGTTATAACGTCGAGGAATTCTTCACCGAGCTTAATATCACTCCGAATAATCCGATAATCGAGCTCACGGAAACAGAGACGCTGGAGGCCTGTGTGCAGGAGATGCTGGAGATGAGCCAGGTCACCCATGCCAATGAGCTGATACGTCTGGGCCAGACAATGAGGTTTATGGGCTATCTGGAAAAATTTCAGAGAAAAAGGAATGCGGGGGCTCCGGAGCGGCGTTATTCTGCAAGGGTCTATGTGGAATATGCCATGGATTTCATAAGGAATAATTACCGCAGCGATGTGAAAATCAGCGACGTGGCCGATCATATCGGTATAAACAGGAGTTATCTCTCCCGTAATTTCAAAAAGGAAATCGGGATGGCACCGCAGGAATATCTGATCAATTACCGGTTAGAGCGCGCGGCGGAGCTTCTTATCGAGGGTGATAAGACCATCGGGGTGATCTCCTCGAGGGTCGGTTACACGGATCAGATGTCTTTCTCAAAGGCCTTCAAGAAGAAATACGGCATAACTCCCTGGAAATACAGGACGGAAAGAAGGAAACCGCTGATCAGGGAAAACGACAAAAATCTGGATCTTACAAGGGTCAGTCTGTAAAAAGGAGCGGCATAAACATGATGGACATTATCTTTCATGAGGAAAAAAAGCAGTTTCATTTATTCAATGACAGCGTGAGCTATATTATCGGTATCTTTCCCACAGGGGAGCCGGGGCTCCTCTATTACGGAAAAAGGATACATGACAGGGAGGATTATTCCTACCTCATTAATTACGAATTCAGGGCCATGATGGTGGGGAAACCGGATAATGAATGCTTTTCCCTTGAGATGAACAGATGTGATTACCCCTCCTTCGGAACATCTGATCTGAGGGATCCCGCCTACGATATTCTGTACGAAAACGGTTCCCGTGTAAGCGCCTTCCGCTATGTCTCCCATGAGATTATTAAGGGGAAACCGGGCCTTCCGGGGCTCCCTGCGGTTTATACGGAGGATGATGAGGAGGCAATGACCTTAAACCTCCTTTTTAAGGATGAGCTGAGCGGAATGGAGCTCACACTTTCCTATTCCATAATGCGGGACTATCCCGTCATCACAAGAAACGCCCGCTTCTTTAACAACGGAAAGATAAGCGTGTGCCTGGAAAAGGCCATGAGTCTCTCGATCGACCTTCCCGACAGGGACTATGACTGGATACAGTTTTCGGGAGCCTGGGGAAGGGAGAAGACCCCGGTTATAAGAAAGCTTGATCAGGGGATAACCGCCGTGCGGAGTATGAGGGGCCATTCCTCCGCGAATCATAACCCCTTTGTTATCCTTAAGAGAAAGAATACGGATGAATTTCAGGGAGAAGCCATCTCGCTTTCCCTTGTTTACAGCGGAAACTTCATAACACAGGCCGAGTGTGACGCTTTCGGGATGCTCCGGTTCATGACCGGCATAAATCCCGGGGGTTTCTCCTGGAAGCTTGAGCCCGGGGAGGAATTCCAGACGCCGGAAGCGATCCTTACCCGGACAGAGGAGGGCCTTAACGGTTTAAGCCAGTCCATCCACAGGCTCTTCAGAAAGCGCCTGTCAAGAGGCGCCTGGAAGGAAAAGGAACGTCCGATCCTCTTAAATAACTGGGAAGCCACCACCATGAATTTTGACGAGGAAGCGATACTTAAGATTGCGTCTAAGGGTAAAGAGGCAGGGGTGGAGCTTTTCGTGCTGGACGACGGATGGTTCGGGGAGCGGGATGATGATTACAGAGGTCTCGGGGACTGGTATGTAAATACAAAGAAGCTCCCCGAAGGTATAAAAGGGCTTGCTGAAAAGATCCATGCCATGGGGCTTATGTTCGGCCTCTGGTTTGAGCCGGAGATGGTAAATCCGGACAGCGATTTATACAGGAAGCATCCCGACTGGGTGCTTGCGGTGCCCGGAAGGGAGAGATCCCTGGGGCGCCACCAGATGGTTCTGGATATGTCCAGAGATGAGGTCTGGGACTACCTTTATGAAAGAATGCACTCCATAATCGCCGAGGGGAAGATTGACTATGTGAAGTGGGATAACAACCGCACCATAAGCGAGTGCTACAGCAACGGCGCTTCAGCCGGCGAGCAGGGAAAGGTATATCATAAATACATTCTGAACTTTTACCGCCTCTACGAAAAACTGATCGCCGACTTTCCCGACCTTTTATTCGAGTCCTGTTCAAGCGGCGGGTGCAGATTTGATGCCGGTATCATGTATTACGCGCCCCAGACCTGGGGGAGCGACGATACGGATGCGGTGGAGCGTTTAAAGATACAGTACGGAACGAGCTACGGCTACCCCATCTCTTCCATCGGCGCCCATGTGTCGGAGGTGCCGAACCAGCAGACCGGCAGAATTACCCCGATTGCTACCAGGGCAAACGCGGCATATTTCGGAACCTTCGGGTATGAAATGGACCTCAATAAGGTCAGCGATGAAGAGTTCGAAGAGATAAAGAAGCAGGTTTTATTCATGAAGGAAAACCGGGGGCTCATACAGAGCGGGGATTTTTACAGGCTGTTATCGCCTTTCGAGGATAATTACTGCGCCTGGATGGTTGTCTCCGAAGACAGGAAAAAAGCGGTATTTGCTTATTACAGAATTCTGGCGGAGCCGAACAGCGCCCACAGGAAGGTGAGATTACGGGGACTCGACAGAGACAGACTTTACCGCTTTGACGGCCGGGAGTATTACGGGAGCGAGCTTATGGAAATAGGAGTTGAGATTGCCGAAGCGCCCGGAACAGAGTTGAAAACCCCCTCCGGCGACTTTATGTCAGGGGTTTTTGTGATAGAATAGGACAGTTTTTTGTGTCACATAAACACAAAAAACAGCAACACCCTTACATATCTGAGTTGTATCGGATTGAGGTAAAATAGGCATAAAGGGTACTGTTCAGAGCGGAAAAGGCTCTGAAAAAATATACAAAATAAAAGGAGGAAATTTATGAAACTCAGGAAGATCATGGCATTGTGTATGGCAGCTGTGCTTGCGGCATCGCTGACAGCCTGCGGGGCTGCTCCCGCGGCGGACACAGCGGCACCGGCAGCAGAGGCGCCGGCAGCAGCGGCAGAAGAGGAAGCGCCCCAGGATATGGGCGGAAGCGTTGAGGGCGAACTCAATGTCACCATCTGGGATGAAGGCCAGAGACCCGGACTTCAGGAAATCGTTGATGACTGGAGCGCACAGTCAGGCGTGAAGGCAACCATTCAGGTTGTTGACTGGAACAACTACTGGACACTGCTTGAAGCAGGCGCAACAGGCGGAGAACTTCCGGATGTGTTCTGGATGCACTCAAACGTGGCACAGAAGTATATGGAGAATGATCTCCTTATGGATCTCACAGACAAGATCGCTGCAAGCGACAAGATCGATCTTGCCAACTACTATGAAGGTATCGTCAATCTTTATAAGTCAAACGACAAGCAGTACGCTGTTCCGAAGGATATCGACACCATCGCTCTGTGGTACAACAAGACCATCTTTGACGAGATGGGAGTTCCCTATCCCGATGATACCTGGACCTGGGATGATTTCGCGGCAAACGCGAAGAAGCTCACAAACGACGATCACTGGGGCTACGCCATTGCTCCCGGAAATAACCAGGAAGGTTATTACAACACGATCTATTCAATGGGCGGCTATGTAATCAGCGACGACAAGAAGACCTCCGGAATGGATGATCCCAATACCATCCAGGCCGTGAAGCTCTTCACCGATATGATAGCGGACGGCTCCTGCCCTGATCTTGCAACTGTTTCCGAGACAGCTCCCAATGAGCTCCTTCAGGCAGGAAAAACAGCGATGGCCATCAACGGCTCCTGGATGCTGGCGGGCTACCGCGACAACGAGTATACCGCACAGAACTGTGACGTAGCTGTTCTTCCTTACTACAAGGATCCCAGCGACAGGGTTTCGATTTACAACGGACTCGGATGGGCGGCTTCAGCCAACACCAAGAACCCCGATGCGGCCTGGTCTCTTATCGAGTACCTCGGCTCAAAGGAAGCCCAGCTTAAGCAGGCAGAGCTTGGTGTTACAATGTCAGCCTTCAAGGGAACCTCTGATGCATGGGTCAAAAGTGTGGACTGCTTCGATCTGAACGGACACATGAAGATGCTTGACGCGAAGCTTGTATTCAGACCTTACTCAAGAGATACGACGGTCTGGGAAGACATGATGATCGAAAAGCTTCAGGATGCATGGACGGGTGAAAAGCCGGTCGACGAAGTCTGCAAGGATATTGCGGCGGAAATGAATGCCGATCTTGCGGAAGAGTAAGCAATAGTGTTAATATTGAATGTGCTCCGGGATTATCCCGGGGCACATTCCTGTGTTAAGAAGCTGTTAAACAATAACTTTTCTAAAGGGGGTTTCCGTGAAGAAGAAAGCTTCATCCAGAAAGAAAAGTGAATTTATCTGGGGGTGGTTGTTCATTCTTCCGACCATGCTCGGGCTTATCATTCTGAACATCTATCCCATGATAGATACGGTCAGGCAGAGCTTCTATAAGACCGGTGATTTCGGAAAGGGAAATATTTTTGTCGGGCTTAATAATTATGAGAAGGTTTTAGGTGACGCGGAGGTGTGGCAGGCTCTTGCAAATACTGTAAAGTATGCCATCGTGGAGGTTCCCCTTTCCATCGTTATCGCCCTTCTGCTGGCGGTGCTCCTGAATAAGAAGCTTAAGGGAAGGGACGTATTCCGTACCATACTCTTTCTGCCCATGGTGGTTGCTCCCGCGGCGATAGCAATGGTATGGAAATGGCTGTATAACTCGAATTTCGGTTTCATCAATAACGTTTTTCACATCAAGGTTAACTGGATCTCGGATCCGAAAATCGCGATTTTTTCAATAGCAGTGATAGGAATATGGTCCGTTATCGGATATAACATGGTGCTGTTTCTTGCGGGACTCCAGGAGGTGCCCCGTGACTATTATGAGGCCGCGGCACTGGACGGCGCAAACGGCTGGCAGCAGCTTATCCATATCACCGTTCCTCTTATCTCTCCGACGATGTTCTTTGTGCTTGTTACAAGGGTAATCGGAGCAATGCAGGTATTTGACCTTATCTATATGATGATTGATCTGAATAATCCTGCCTGGAAGAAGACGGAATCCCTGGTATTCCTCTTCTATAAATATTCCTTCGAGCAGAGCAAGAAGGGATACGGCGCAACTGTTGTGGTAGTTCTTCTGGTTGTAATTCTGCTGCTGACGGTCATGCAGCTTATCGTTCAGAAGAAATGGGTTCATTATGAGTAAGGGAACGTTACAGAACAGGAGGCGCCGGATATGAAGAAGACAATAAGTACTACCCTGATTTACATAGTATTGATCATAGTTTCGATTACAATGCTGACTCCGTTTGTGTGGATGCTTCTGACCGCTTTCAAGACTACGGCCGAAACGATGCAGGTTGATCCCTTCGTTATAGTGCCGCATGTGTGGCAGACGCAGAATTTCGGCAACGTAATTAAGGCAGTTGATTTCGTGAGGCTTTATATCAACACTCTCGGAATGATTGCCCTCAGAATCATTTTTGCGATTGTTACGGCCACTCTGAGCGGCTACGCCTTTGCAAGACTGGAGTTTAAGGGCAAGAATCTTATGTTTGCCATAGTGCTTCTGCAGATGATGGTACCCGTACAGAGTTTTGTCATTCCCCAGTATGTAATGGTCAGTAAGCTGCATCTTACAAATACCATTATGGGTCTTGTATTCCCGGGACTGGTTTCTGCGTTCGGGACTTTCCTCATGCGTCAGGCTTTCAAACAGCTGCCCAGGGAGCTTGAAGAGGCGGCGAGACTGGACGGCTGTAATATCCCGCAGACCTTCCTCTATATCATGATGCCCCTGACCCGCTCGTCAATGGTGGCCCTCGGAATATTCACGGCGGTCTTTGCGTATAAGGATCTGATGTGGCCCATGATAGTCTGTCCGGACAACAGGGCAACGACTCTTGCCAGTGCCCTTGCAAAGATGAACGCGCAGTACCAGCAGAAATATCCCGAGCTCATGATGGCAGCGCTTATCTCATGCGTTCCGATGATTGTGATCTATATAATCTTCCAGAAGCAGTTCATTGAAGGCATAGCCACTTCGGGCGGAAAGCTGTAAGACGATTACGGCAAGGTTTGACAGGCATTACTAATAGTGATATTATCAACTTCGAACTTTGATTTTGGTCGTGTGAGGAGCCGGCGCATGAAAATTGCGCCGGCTTTTCAGAAAATGGAGGAAGTATGTCAGTATTTCAGGGAGCGGGTGTGGCAATTGTCACACCGTTTAAGGATAACGGAGATGTTGCGTACGATAAATTTGCCGATCAGATCGACTATCAGATCGAGCACGGGACGGACGCGATTATAGTCTGCGGCACCACCGGGGAGTCTGCCTGCCTTACCGAGGAGGAGCATATCGAGGTGATCCGCTTTTGTGTGAAGCACGTGGCGAAACGGGTTCCGGTGGTGGCGGGAGCCGGCTCAAACTGCACGAGGACGGCGGTTTATCTTTCAGAGGAGGCGGAAAAGGCCGGGGCGGATGCCCTTCTTCTTGTCACTCCATATTATAACAAGACAACCCAGGCGGGCCTTATCGACCACTACACCATAGTCGCAGGCTCCGTGCAGCTTCCGATTATCCTCTATTCCGTCCAGAGCAGGACAGGGCTTAACATCGAGGCGGAGACCGCGGCCCACCTTATAAAGAACGTGCCCAATATTGTGGGGATCAAGGAAGCCAGCGGAAACATGTCCCAGATAGCCAAAATCATGGCTCTTTGTGACGGCAACGCCGAGCTCTATTCGGGCAACGATGACCAGACGGTTCCGATTCTTTCTCTGGGAGGCGTCGGGGTTATCTCGGTGCTTTCAAATATCGCGCCCCAGTTTGTGCACGACATGGTTACGGAGTATTTAAACGGAAACACGGATAACGCCAGGAAGATGCAGCTTAAATCCATAGAGCTTGTGGACGCGCTCTTCTGTGAAACCAATCCGATCCCGGTTAAGCACGCCATGAACCTTATGAATATGCAGGCGGGACCTCTTCGCAAGCCTCTGGCTCCCATGTCCGTGGCCCATCTTGAGTTCCTTAAGAGCGCTATGAGGAATTTCGGTATTCAGGTATGACGAAAATTATATTAAACGGCTGCGGCGGCAGGATGGGAAAAATGATCACCTCCCTTGCCTCTTCGGACGGGTCGATAGACATAGTGGCCGGAGTTGATGTGGCGGAGGTTAGCGGAGCTCCTTTTCCTGTATTCGCCCGGATACGTGACTGCGATATTGCCGCGGATGCGGTAATCGACTTTTCTCTTCCCGAGGGGACGGATGAGCTTCTGGATTATTGCGCGGAGCGTTCCCTGCCCGTGGTTTTATGCACTACGGGCCTTAGCGAGGCTCAGTTAAACAAGGTTAAGAAAACCTCAGAGCGTGTGGCTGTTCTGCGCAGCGCCAATATGTCCTTCGGGGTCAACCTCCTTATGAAGCTTTTAAAGGAGGCTGCGGTGAAGCTTGCGGGAGAGGGCTTTGATATCGAGATCGTGGAAAAGCACCACGCCGGAAAGAAGGACGCTCCCAGCGGAACCGCCATTGCCCTGGCGGAGTCGGTGAATGACGCTCTGGGCGGAGAATATGAATTTGTGTTTGACAGGAGCAGCCGCAGCGAAAAGCGTCCGGAAAAGGAAATCGGCATCAGCGCGGTTCGCGGAGGCACGATTCCCGGGGATCACGATGTGATTTTCGCCGGAGAGGATGAGGTTTTAACCTTTTCCCACAGGGCCTATTCCCGGGCGGTTTTTGCCAAAGGTGCCCTTGCGGCCGGAAAGTTTCTCGCCCGATGTGCGCCGGGGCTGTACACCATGGCCGATGTGATCGGAGACTGAGCTTAAGCGGGGGTTTTAATGGAGTTTCGACCCTGCATCGATATCCATAACGGAAAAGTGAAACAGATCGTCGGCGGATCTCTTCGCGACGAGGGTGACAGCGCGGCAGAAAATTTCGTGGCGGAAAGCTCTGCCGCTTTTTATGCCTCTCTTTACAGGGAGCGGGGACTTAAGGGCGGCCATGTGATTCTGTTAAATCCCGCTTCCTCTCCTTTTTATGAAGCGACGAAGGCCGAGGCTCTCCGCGCTCTCTCAGCCTTTCCCGGAGGGCTTATGCTGGGGGGCGGCGTAAACGATGAAAACGCGGCGGAGTTTCTTGAGGCCGGGGCTTCCCATGTGATAGTGACCTCCTTCGTTTTCAGGGATGGAAGGATTCATATGGATCGCCTTGAACGCCTGGTCCGGGGAGTGGGAAAGGAGCGTCTTGTCCTTGATTTAAGCTGCCGGAGACGGGACGGTAAGTATTTCGTCGTAACAAACAGATGGCAGAGCTTTACCGGTGAGGAGCTTTGCCCAGCCCTGTTTTCAAGGCTCGGGGAATGCTGCAGCGAGTTTCTGGTGCACGCCTCCGACGTGGAGGGGCAGCGCCTGGGGGTTGACACGGAGGTGCTTAAGATCCTTTCGGAATCGGAGGGGGTTATCACCTACGCCGGCGGGATACGCTCGATGGAGGACATTGAGCTCATCCGCCGTTTTGGCGAGGGGCGGATAAATTTCACCGTGGGGAGCGCTCTTTCGATTTTCGGCGGAGACCTGTCCATGGAAGAGATAATCAGGGAGTACGGAGAGTAATACAGGATTATTCACTAAAAAGCTGCCGCATCTTTCGATGCGGCAGCTTTGTGTGTCAGGGTTGTGCGTTTTATAATTTCGTAACGTTGGTCGCCTGAGGTCCTTTCTCTCCGTTGACTACGTCAAATTCAACCTTCTGTCCCTCGTCAAGAGACTTGAAGCCCTCCATGTTCAGGCCGGAATAATGAACAAATACATCGTTCCCTTCTTCGTCTGAGATAAAGCCATACCCTTTCTGGTTATTGAACCATTTAACAGTTCCTTTCATCACGCTGCCTCCTAAAAAAATAAAACAATAATATCACGCTGCAAAAAACAGCGTTTAAATGTTAGCACAATTGAGGTTAAATGTAAAGTAGGTAAAACGGCTTCGGGCTTTGAAGAAACGGAGTTTGACGATTTTCCATTGAATTATCTATATCTTGTAGTATAATAGATGAGACCTACTAAATGAGCGAAGCGGACCGATGATTAAAAACGTTACAGACTATCTTGATATAACCGAAAAAAATACGGCTCCAAAACCGCCTACGCGGATGAAAGGCGGAGCATCACTTTCACGGAGCTTAAAGGCGACGCGCTGAAAATCGCTGCCGGGATAATGGATGAAGCGGGAACGGGGGTTCCCGTGCCGGTACTTATGGAAAAAAGCGTGGAATGCATAGAGGCTTTTCTTGGAGTAGCCTATACCGGCGCTTTCTATGTGCCCATAGATATAAGCATGCCCTGGAACCGGGCGGAGCTGATACTTAACACTTTAAACGCCGGGATTCTGCTTGTGCGTTCTGGGGATAAAATACCCGAAGAGGCAGGGAAGGGCAGGAAGCTTGTTTACGTGGACGCCCTGACAGCCCTGCCCTTAAGCCCGGGAGCTGTTGAACGGATAGAGAAGAGGCAGGAGAGTTGCATCGATGCCGATCCGATGTATGCCATCTTTACCTCCGGCTCTACCGGGGTGCCCAAGGGAGTGCTGGTCAGCAGACGGTCTGTCATCAATTTTACCGAATGGTGGTGCGAAACCTTTGAGTTTTCGGAAAACGAGGTCTTTGCCAACCAGACTCCGTTTTATTTTGATGCCTCCGTTAAGGATATCTACGCCACCCTCCGCTGCGGGGCGACAATGCACATAGTCCCCAAAAAGCTGTTTTCACTTCCGAAACAGCTCGTTGCCTTCCTGAACGAAAAGGAAATAACGGTCATTGACTGGGTGCCTTCCGCCCTCTGCATGATTGTCAATTTCAAAACTCTTGAAAAGGAAAAGCCCCGGTTCCTGAAAAAAATCATGTTTCTTGGCGAGGTCATGCCCGCGAAGCAGTTTAATATGTGGAGAAAGGCCCTGCCGGATGTAAAATACGCCAACCTCTACGGCCCCACGGAGGCCACCGGAGACTGCACCTACTATAAGGTGGAGAGAGAAATTAAAGACAACGAATCCATACCCATAGGCAGGGCCTGCATGAATACGGAGGTGCTGCTTCTGGACGAGGACGACACTCTTATTACCGAAGCGGGCAGGATCGGGGAAATTGTCGTAAGGGGCTGTTCCCTGGCCCTGGGCTACTATAATGATCCCGAAAAGACAGAGGCGGCCTTCACGGAGAACCCTCTTCAGAAGGCATATAAGGAGCGGATATACAGGACCGGCGACCTGGGGAAATACAATGAGCTGGGTGAGCTGCTGTTTGTATCCAGGAAGGATTCCCAGATCAAGCACATGGGTCACAGGATAGAGCTGGGAGAAATAGAGACCGCGATAGGCGCCGTGGAGGGGATACGGAGGGCCTGCTGTCTCTACAATGAAAAGAATTCCCGGATAGTGGCTTTTTATGAGGGGGAGACGGAAAAGGAAAGGCTTATGGAAATTCTGAAAGAGGCTCTTCCGTCCTATATGCTTCCGGGGGTGTATCACCGGCTTTCTGAAATGCCGGTAAATTTAAACGGCAAAACGGACAGGACGGCTCTGAAGGAATTACTGTAACATCGGAGGAAAGGTATGAACGACAAACTACGTGAAGAGGTTCTGGCGGTGCTGACAGATCTTTGTCCCGATGTGGATTTTGAAAAGGAAGAGGCCTTAATCGACGACGGGATAGTGGAATCTTTTGACGTTATTCAGATAGTCACCTCCCTGATGGAGCAGTTTGATATTGAAATAGACGCTGACGACATCGAGCCGGAAAACTTGAATTCCCTTGAGAGGATCGTCGGCATGGTGGAGAGAAAGCTGAATTAATGGAGCTTAAATCAGCAGGATACTGCGCTTTTGTGTTTGCCGCGCTTTTAGTGTATTTCTGCTTTCATAAAAACAGAACTCTTCAGAGGAATGTGATCCTTGTTTCCTCTGCCCTTCTTATAGTGAGCCTTACAAATGTGCCCACTCTGTTGCTGATGCTTTTTATTGCACTTACGGTTTTTATTCTGGGACTCGCCATAGAAAAGAGCACTGTGGAAGGGAATATGAAAAAAGCCCGGTGTCTTATGTTCGCGGGCGTATTTTTCGTTCTTGGAATTCTGATTTATTTTAAATTTTTCACCTTCACCTTCGAAGCTTTAAGGAGGTTTGCCGCGGGACGGGGAGTTAGCTTCGGCGAGCTTGTCTTTCCGGTGGGGCTTTCCTATTATGCCCTGTCCATGACGGCATATCTTATCGATATCTACCATAAAAAGCACGGGGCGGAGAAAAGCTTTCCGGATATTCTGGAATTTTTCTTCTATTTTCCCTCCATCACCGAAGGGCCGATCAATCTCTACGCAAAGACGATGCCGCAGCTTAAGGAGGCACATTCCTTCGATTCTGACAGGTGTGTTCTGGGGCTTTTACGCATCCTCTGGGGGTATATAAAAAAGGTGGTGATAGCCGACCGGATAGGTATTCTGGTTACGGGGATTCTGTCGGAAAAGGAAAACGGAGGGTTTATCCTTTTCTTTGCCATGCTGCTCTACAGCTTCCAGATCTATACGGATTTTTCGGGCGGAATCGACGTAATCATGGGGGTTTCGGAGATTCTCGGCGTTAAGCTCACCGAAAACTTCAGGGCGCCTCTTGTGTCCAAAAGCGTTACGGAGTTCTGGCAGAGGTGGCATATGTCCCTGGGGGAATTTATGGAAAAATACGTTTATTACCCCATAGTTCTGAACAAAAGGGTCATGAAGCTTTCAAAAAAAGTACGCTGGAAATACCTTCAGAGGGCCTTTTCAGCCACACTGGCTTCGGTCATCGTGTTTATTCTGGTGGGCATCTGGCATGGAACAGGCTGGAATTATGTGGTTTACGGCTGCTTTCAGGCGTTCTTTGTGAGCCAGGCGGTGCTGCTTGCTCCGGTCTGGAAAAACGCCCGGGCCGGACTTAAAATTAACGACGCCGGGCTTTCATACAGAATTCTTACCGCGTTACGGACCTTTCTTATACTGACCTTCGGAAGATATTTCATAAAGGCCGCGAATCTTTCAAACGCTGTTGAAATGCTCAGGCGCACCTTTACGGAATGGAGATTTTCCTGTCTTTTTGACGGTTCCCTTCTCCACTACGGGCTGGATATAAAAAACCTCTATCTGATGTATTTTTCGATCCTGCTTATCATTATCGCGGATATTCTCGCGGAAAGGAAGGTAAGCATAAGGAGCTGGATACTTTCCCAGGACCGGCTCCTTCGTTATATGGTATATCTTGCCGGGGTGTTTTTTGTTATAATATTCGGGATATACGGAAAGGGATATGACAGCACGACTTTCATTTATCAGGCGTTTTAGGGTATGAAGAAGAACATTATAAGGACAGTTTTTTTACTGGCGCTGTTTTCTCTTATATTCTTAAATGTCCAGACCGTATTAAGATATAAATGGGACGGGGACGATCCGGGAGAAAATTTTTCCGGCAGGAACGGCGCCTACAGAAAGGAACCCGGGGACTCGGTGGATATTTTCTGCGTCGGCACCAGTGAGATGCACCAGGCCTTCTCTCCGGTGGTGGCCTATGAAAAGACCGGACTTACCGGCTATAATTTCGCCATGCAGACCAGATCCGCCATGTCGGAATATTATGAGGTGAAATACGCGCTGAAATACCAGAAGCCCTCAGTGGTGATTTGTGATTTCATGGCGCTTTTTGACGATGCTTCCGTCTCCATGAACGATGTGAACTACCGGAAGACCATCGACACGATTCCGAGTCTTCCGATAAAATATATGATAGCCCGGGATATCTGCCGCATGGATCCCGGCGAGAGCTTTGCCGACTGGTTCATTCCGCTGCTGCACTATCACAGCGGCTGGAGCGAGCTGGATGAGACGTATTTCGTGACGCCGAAGGAAAAGAAAAGGGAGTACAAGGTCTATACCAAGGGATGGAACTACAGGGAGCCCGGAAGATTTGACGGAGAGATCATTGAAATAAGCCCCGGGCTCTGGGAGGTGGAGGATGACCCTTTGCCGGTTTCCGAGGGAAGCGTATACTATTATGATAAGCTTATCCGGGAATGCCGGGAAAAAGACGTGCGCGTTGCTGCGGTTATTCCTCCGAAGCTCGGAGACGCTCCGGTCATACAGTCCCATTACGGTGTTTTCAGCAGATATTTTGAAGACAGGGGAGTGGAGCTTTTAGACTATGACGTATATGACGAGGTTGAGTGGATGGGGCTTTCGATGACTTCGGATTTCGCGGACAGATATCATTTAAACGGTCTGGGAGCATATAAATTTACCACCGCTCTCGCGGAGGATCTTAAGGAGCTTTTCGGGCTGGAGGACAGAAGGCTTAATCCCGGCGCCGTAAGCTCCGAATGGGATGAAAACGAACGGGAATACCGTTCTGACCTGTTTTCCGGACAGAACACGCTTTTCGACTTTCTGGAGTATCTCTCTTTATATGACGATATGCCCTTTATTATGGGGGCAAGCGACCTCGGGACGGTGAGGGATGAGAGGTACGGGGAGCTTTTTGAGGCTCTGGGGATAGATGTTTCAAGGATGTCGCAGACGACCCCCTTTGTTATGCGGGATGAGGAGGGAAGAATTTCGTATTTTCCGGCGCCTTCAGAGGATAATCCTCTTGAGAGTGCCTATAATTCGGAGGTACTGCACTTCGTGACTTCCCCGGATTTTGATCCGGACGATATAGAGAAAACGGGGCTGCAGGTTATGACCTTTTATCCAGCCTCGGCTGAGGTCTGCAGTTATTCGGCCTACGATAAAAATCTTAAGAACGACGATTACTATAATGAGTTTGAGGCGGTCAGGAAAAGACTTTATTAAGAGGCAGTTATTGTTATGAAGCTTTTTAAGAAAATCGGAAAATCCAAACGCAAAGAGAAGGAGCCGCTGCTCTGGGACGACGAGCCTTCAGCCGACGGGGAGCCTTTACCCGGGGAAGAGGTTTTTCCCGATGAGGAGGAAGCCTTCTTCGAGGAGGATGAGCCGGAGTATATACCGGAGGAGGAATATCTGCCGGAAGAGGAACTGCTGCCGGAGGAGGAACTACTGCCGGAGGAGGAATATCTGCCGGAAGAGGAATTGCTTCCGGAAGAGGAATTGCTTCCGGAGGAAGAATTACTTCCGGAGGAGGTCCGGACGGAACCGGAGGGGAAACCCGTACCGCTGGAGGGAGAGCTGTTTCCGCCGGAGGATAACGAACCGGAGGACGCGACAGAACCGGAAGAGGTGACAGAGCCTGAAGACAGGGAGGAGCCGGAATCTGAGACCGGGGATAAACCTGAAGACAGGGAGAAGTCGGAAGCCGGGGCAGGAGATGAACCGGAGGCCGGGGCAGAGGATGAACCGGAAGCCGGGGCAGGGGACGAACCTGAAGACCGGGAGGAGCCGGAAGCCGAAGAGGAGCCGGAAGCCGAAGAGGAACCGGAAGCTGAAGACGCAGAGGAAGCCGAAGCCGGAGTCGAAAGCGAAACCAGAGACAAAACAGAGCCGGAAGACGAAACCGAAAGCGGAACCGAAGAAGAAACAGAGCCGGCAGACGAAACCGAAAGCGAAGCCGGAGACGAAATTGAGCCGGAAGACGAAACCGCCCCGGATTTTTTTGATGAGGATGAGGCTGAAGATGAGGGGGAGCTTCCGGAGCTCGAAACCGATATTTTCGAGGACGAAGAGCTTCCGGAAGTGCCGGCGATGTCCGAAAGGTCCCGGCATAAGCCGGCAAAGACGCCCAGAAAGTACCGGCGCTACAGCATTCTTGTGGTTCCCGGCGAGGGAGGCTATGTCCGGCAGCTGAAGATTTCCCTGGATATGATTTTCTTCCTTATGATTCTTTTTATAGGGCTCTTTATCGGGCTTGTGGCCTTTGTGACGCGAAGCGCCAGCCAGACTCAGAGCCAGAGGGATCAGATTGTGGCTCTCCATGCCCAGTTGAACAATATCACGAACGCCAACGTTCTTCTGGCGGCAGAGATAGAAAAACTGGAAAATCAGCTTCGGGAGGCAAACGCCACTCTTAATACAACAACCTATATCCAGGAGCAGATCGAGTCCACCCGGGCGCTGGACTACATTCCTTCGGGGCTTCCTCTGGAGGGACAGATGGCAAAGCCTTCGGCCTATTCCGAAGAGCATCCCTACATCACCTTTGTTGCCGGTTCGGGAGCGAAGATTGTGGCCACGGGCGCGGGAACGGTAAGCAGTATAGTGGATGACTCAAAGTTCGGTCACATAATCGAGGTGGATCACGGAAACGGATACGTATCCATATACTATGAGAGGTCGGATCCGGTGGTCAAAGAGGGGAGCCACGTTATCCGCGGCACGCCGCTGTTTATTGTGCAGGGCGAGGAAAATGAGACACTTGTTTATCAGATAAAGTATAACGGAAAAATCATTGATCCCAATACGATAATGTCAGTGGCGGGGTAAGCTGCTTTTGGTGACCAAATCATATAATTGAGAGGAGACGATACAATGGAACAGAAAAATGCGTGGCTTTCTTACACAGCGGCTGAAAAAAAGGAGCTTGAGAACCTGGCGAAGGGCTACCGGGAATTCCTGGACGAAGGAAAGACGGAACGTGAATGCGTGAAAATCGCCGTACGCGAGGCAAAAGCGGCGGGTTACAGAGATCTTGATGAAATTGTCGCGAAGAAGAAAAAGCTGAAAAAGGGTGATAAGGTTTACTCCGTACGTATGGATAAGACCATCGCGCTTTTTAAAATCGGGAGCGCACCGATTACGGAGGGGCTTAATATTCTCGGAGCCCACATTGATTCCCCGAGGCTGGATGTCAAGCAGAATCCTCTCTACGAGGAGTCGGAGCTTGCGTATTTTGATACCCATTATTACGGCGGGATAAAAAAATACCAGTGGGTGACCCTTCCTCTTGCGCTTCACGGCGTGATTGTGAAGACCGACGGAAGCAGGGTGGAGGTACGCATAGGCGAAGAGGAGGAGGATCCGGTGTTCTGCGTGACGGATCTGCTGATTCATCTGGCCGGAGAGCAGATGGAGAAAAAGGCGAATAAGGCCGTGGAGGGCGAGAACCTGGATCTACTTGTGGGCAGTATGCCGGTAAAGGGAAACGCAAAAGACAAAAAGGCCGTGAAAGCCGGAATTTTAAAGCTCTTAAAGGATAAATACGGGATTGAAGAGCGGGATCTGGAATCGGCGGAGCTGGAGGTTGTTCCGGCGGGACGCTCCCGGGATATGGGCTTTGATTCCTCAATGATTCTTTCCTACGGGCAGGATGACAGGGTTTGTGCCTATGCCTCCCTAAGGGCTTTTCTGGAAGCCGGTGCGACGGAGCGCACCGCAGTCTGCCTTCTTGTGGACAAAGAGGAGATCGGGAGCGTGGGAGCTACCGGAATGCGTTCAAATTTCTTTGAAAACGCTCTTGCCGAGGTTTTAAACGCCGCCGGGGAGTATAGCGACCTGGCCTTAAGACGTACGCTTGCCGCCTCCAGGATGCTCTCAAGCGATGTCAGCGCGGCCTTTGACCCGCTGTATGCTTCGCAGTTTGAAAAAAAGAACGCCGCGTTTTTCGGGAAGGGAATTGTTTTCAACAAGTTCACCGGAGCCAGGGGCAAATCCGGATCGAATGACGCTAACGCAGAATACTTCGCGTTTGTGCGTTCGGTAATGGAAAAAAACAATGTGGCCTACCAGACCGCGGAGCTGGGCAAGGTGGACGCGGGAGGAGGCGGCACCATAGCTTATATAATGGCGCTCTACGGGATGGATGTAATTGATTGCGGGATGGCTGTACTTTCAATGCATGCGCCCTGGGAGGTGACGAGCAAATCTGATATTTATGAGGGATATAAAGCCTATCGGGCGTTCCTTCTGGCTTAGGAACCGTAGCGTTCAGCGAATCCGGGCAGGGGGGTTTACTTTAGGGAATTAAAGTGCTAAAATGTTTCCAAAACAGGGAGGAACGGTGTTTCTCCCGGGAGACAAGAGGCACACATGAACGAGAAGCTTCACACACCTGCCGTGGACATGCTTTTTGACGCGATTTTAAGCTTAAAAAACCGTGAGGAATGCTATACGTTTTTTGAGGATATTGCCACAATAAATGAGGTTCTGTCCCTTGCGCAGCGCTTTGAGGTAGCGGGAATGCTTTACGAGGGCAGAACCTATCTGGAAATAGCCGGAAACACCGGCGCCAGCACGGCCACCATCAGCCGGGTCAACCGTTCCCTGATTTACGGAAACGACGGTTATGAGATGGTGTTCGGCAGGATAGGAAAAGGGAAGAAGAAAGCCACATAAAGCTTATTCCTCCTCCGGCATCAGGTCGATAAGTTTTTCGATCATCAGTTTTTTAACATAAACATCAAAGCTTAAGGTACAGATGAAGGAAAAGAGCTTCAGATAATCCGCTTCTGTGCCTTTTGCTTTCGTGAAGGCTTCTTTTTTGATGAGGTCGGTTTTTTTCTTCACAAAATCCTTCAGATCGTCGACCTGTGCCGGAAGGGAGCGCTCAAACACCTCTTTATATATTTCCGCCATGGAAGGCGAGGCGTCGGGATTGCCGAAAGAGTTTTTTATCATCGGGTGCAGGAGCTTATATATATCGTCCATAGACAGGATTCCCTTGAAATAATAGATATAGATAAGCATAATCAGATGCTCCGGGGAATACTTCTTTTTTACCGGCGGCGGCAGAAGATCATTTTTCGCATAATTATTGATCATGGTCTTCGTCATGATCTTATCGCTCTCATACCGCTTGGTCTTTTTCAGATTCTTTTCCATAAAGGTGGTGACCTGATCGACATAGAGGTCGATGGAGGGGATTTCGTCCACCTTGATGTAGTCGATTCTTCCGAGGCTTTCCAGAATACTTTCCGTGATATTTTCGGGATCGAATGTCATTTTACGCACCTCTTTTGATGTAGTAATTAAAACCGCGTGTCGCCATATTATAAATCAATTTTTTTGGTTTGTCTACGGTCAGGAGATAAGCTATAATCATCCTATGCTTAATATTGATAAAGAATTAAATACCGAACAGGCCCGGGCTGTCAGAACAACCGAGGGGCCGGTGCTGATACTTGCCGGGGCGGGCAGCGGGAAAACCCGTACCCTGATCTACAGAATCGCGTATCTGCTTGAAAAGGGAGTCAGACCCTGGAATATCATGGCGCTGACCTTCACAAACAAGGCTGCCAGGGAGATGAAGGAGAGGGTGGAGGCCATGATGCCCGACAACGCCTCCTCCATCTGGATTTCCACGTTTCATTCCACCTGTCTGAAGGTTATGTTTCAATACGCGGAACGACTGGGGTATGAAAAGAATTTTGAGATCGCGGACACCTCGGATCAGAAGGCCATCATGAAAGAGGTCTATAAGAAGTTAAATCTGAACAACAAGATGTTTCCGGAGCGCCGGGCGCTGAACGCGATTTCGAACGCCAAGGACGAGCTGAAAAGCCCGACGGACTTTGCCAGGGAAAACGACGGGGATTATTCAAAGGAGTGGCTCATCAAGGTCTACCGGGAGTATCAGGCTTCCCTTCTTAAAAATAATTCCATGGATTTCGACGACCTGATCATGAATACGGTTTCGCTTTTTAAAACAGATCCGGAGGTGCTTTCCCGCTACCGGGAGCGGTTCCGCTATCTTATGGTGGACGAGTATCAGGACACAAACACCTCACAGTTTGAGCTTATTTCCCTGCTGGCAGGAGAGCATAAAAATTTATGTGTGGTCGGAGACGACGACCAGTCCATTTACCGGTTCCGGGGGGCAAATATCTATAATATCCTGGATTTCGAGAAGAGCTTCCCGTCGGCGGCGGTCATACGCCTGGAGGAAAACTACCGTTCCACCGGAAACATAATCAAGGCCGCAAATGCCGTTATCGCCCACAATACCGAGCGCAAGAAAAAGGCTCTCTGGACGGGAAAGGAGGACGGGGCCCTGATCCGCTTTAAAATGCTGGAAAGCGCGGCGGGAGAGGCTTCCTACATAGCCGAGGATATACGCTCCCGGGTGTCTTCAGGGAAAAGCCGCTACAGTGATTTCGCGGTACTGATAAGAACCAATGTGCAGAGCAAGGAGCTGGAGGACGCTTTCAGGGTCAGGGGGATCGAATATGACCTGGTTAAAGGGCTTCGCTTCTGGGATACGAAAATCATTAAGGATTTGACCTCCTATCTGCTGACCGTGGCAGGAGGCGCCAATGATATGCGTACCGTGCGCATCATCAACCTTCCCAGGCGGGGTATAGGGCAGGCCAGTGTGGAAAGGGCCCTCGCCTACGGAGCGGAAAAGAAGCTCACCCTGCTGGAGTGCTGCGGGCGGGCTTCGGAGATTCCGGGGATTCCTTCAAAGACCGCAAAGGCCATGCAGGAATTTTATGACCTCATCATTTCTCTCAGGGAAGATATGAAGGGCGGGCGCCTTTATGAAGCCGTGGACAGGATAAATGAAAAGACCGGATACCTTGAAACGGCCCTTGCCGAGGCGGAAACGAACGAAAAGGCCGAAGAAATGCGGGAATACGTGAATAAGCTCAAGGAAACCCTGGATATATACGAAAGGGAGACTGAGGAGCCTGATCTTCTGGATTTCATGCGGCAGAACGGTCTGGAAGGGAACGCTCTGGACAAGACCGGAGACGGCGGAAACGGGGATCAGGTGCTTATCATGACCATGCATAACGCAAAGGGACTGGAATTCCCCAATGTTTTTCTGGCGGGAGCGGAGGACGGTCTTTTTCCCGGCTACGCAACTTTGAATTCCGAGGATCCCCTTGCCATGGAGGAGGAGCGCAGACTCTGCTATGTGGCCATAACCAGGGCGGAGAAGGAGCTTACGATAACGGCGGCCAGATACAGAATGATTAACGGGGAAACGAGGTATTCCGAGGCGTCCCGTTTTCTTCGTGAGATCCCCATCGGACTTCTGGATATGAAAATCGAGCCGGGAAAAGGAAGGACTGAGAGCAGAAAAACCGGACATGCAAGAGAGGATTCCTCATGGGAGCTGGCGAAAAAGAGCTTTCAGGCAAAGCCCCAGGCCTATTCAGGTACATTCCGGAAACGAACCCTTACAACCCCGGCAAAAAAGCCTGATTATGAGGTGGGCGACAGGGTGCGGCATTTTAAATTCGGTGAAGGGGTCGTCACGGATATCGCGGACGGCGGAAGGGATTACGAAGTGACAGTCTCTTTTGACAGCGCCGGTGTAAAAAAAATGTTCGCGGGGTTTGCGAAACTAAAGAAATTGTGATACAGTTGTAGGTAAGGCGACTTTCGTTACCTTACCATGAAGGGAGAGATGGCTATGGGAAAATATGAATGGGCAAAACTGGATTCCGCGCTGAAATCCGTCAATAATCTGAAGGGCAGCATAGGAGATCTGATAGAGCGGAAAAGGGAAGCGGATATTATTGAAGAAGAGAAGAAGAACAACACTCTTGTAATCGTGCTTTCCGTCGTCGGGGCCGTGGCTGTGATTGCACTGCTTGTGTACGCGGTCTACCGTTATTTCACTCCGGACTATCTTGAGGACTTTGACGACGAATACGATGATCGTTTCGACGATGATTTCTTTGACGATGAGGACATCGACGACGAGTCCGCCGGCGAAGGCGAAGAGTCAAAGAAGGACGGATCTTCCGAAGAAAAAGAGAATTAATGAGGAAAACTGAAATCCGCCGGGGAACGGTGGGCGGATTGAAATTTCCCAATCAGGGAATCGTCCGGACCGACGAGGGTGTTTTTGTGGTTAAAAATACTCTGCCCGGCCAGACGATTTCTTTTTATGTACGAAAGAAGCGCGCGGGCAGAAACGAAGGGCAGCTTGAGGAGATTATATCCCCTTCGCCGGAGGAGACTGAAACACCCTGCCCTCATTTCCGTATCTGCGGAGGCTGCGCCTACCAGAGTGTTCCCGCAGAGACGGAAAATGAATGGAAGAGGCAGATGGTTTCCGATCTTTTAGCTTCCTGCGTGTCGGAATATCCGGGAATGGCTGACCGCGGATATTTTGAGGGCATAGTGCCTTCCCCGGAAGCGGAGGGCTACCGCAACAAGATGGAGTTTTCCTTCGGAAATATGGAAAAGGGCGGGGCTCTGACTCTCGGGATGCATGTATCCGGCCGTTTTCACGATGTTGTGACCGTGGAGCACTGCCGGATTGCCGATCCGGATATGATAACCCTGTTAAAGGCCGTTTTAGACTATGCCTTAAGCCGATCCTGGAGCGCCTTTAACAGAAATACCCACGAAGGTTTTCTACGGCACCTGCTGATACGTAAAGGGCAGAGAAGCGGGGAAATCCTGCTGGATCTGGTGACAACCTCCGGTGGAGGAACACTTCCGGAGGATTTTAAGGATATGCTTCTTTCTCTGAAGCTTGAAGGGCAGCTTTCCGGAATACTGCATACCGTAAACGATGCGCTCTCGGACGCCATTGTAAACGAGGAAACAAGGCTGCTCTACGGCAGGGATTATTTTACGGAGACAATACTCGGAAAGGACTTTCGGATTACTCCCTTCAGCTTTTTCCAGACGAATTCGGCAGGGGCGGAGGTGCTCTACCGCAAAGTCAGGGAGTTTGCGGGGGAGAAAAAGAGGCGGCTGATTTTTGATCTCTACTGCGGAACCGGTACAATAGCCCAGATAATGAGCGATCTTGCGGAGAAAGTCGTCGGGGTGGAGGTCGTAGAGGAAGCGGCGGAGGCGGCAAAAGAAAACGCGGAGCGAAACGGGATAGACAACATTGATTTTATTTCCGCAGATGTGGCGAAGGTGGTATCCGGCCTGCCGGAGAGACCGGAGCTTGTGGTGGTGGATCCGCCGAGAGAGGGTATGAGCCCGAAGGCGCTCGGAGGGCTTCTCCGTCTCGGCGCGGAGAGCATCATATATGTGTCCTGCAAGCCCACGTCCCTCGTCAGGGATATGAAGGAGCTCTTTAACGCAGGATACAGCCTTAAACGGGCGGCGGCGGTAAATCTTTTCCCCCGCACCACCGGAATCGAGACAGTGGCACTTTTTGCAAAGGAATAAAATGGATAGTAATCTTGAATACAGAAAACAGTTGAAAACGAGAAAGAGAATCGTCGTAAAAATCGGCTCCTCTTCCCTGTTGCACGCTGAGACCGGGCGTCTCAATTACCGCAAGATAGACCATCTGGCCCGGTATTTATGCGATATAAAGAACGCGGGACGGGACGTTATCCTGGTTTCCAGCGGAGCCACGGCAGTCGGAAGGGATGTTATTCACGCCGGTGAGGAGATTTTAAAGGCGGACGGGCCAATTACGGTCAAGCAGGCCTGCGCGGCAGTGGGCCAGGCCCGGCTTATGATGATATACCAGAGGTTTTTTGAGGAATACAATCAGATCACGGCCCAGGTTCTTATGACGAAAAACAACGTCACCGACGCCCTCGGAAGATATCATTTGAAAAATACTTTTACGGAGCTTTTAAAGCTGGGGATCATTCCGATCGTAAACGAAAACGATTCGGTCAATACCTATGAATACAGGTTCGGCGACAACGACACGCTTTCGGCCATTGTCTCCTCCGTTATGGAGGCGGGGCTCCTTGTGCTTCTTTCCGACGTGGACGGGCTTTATACCGACAATCCCAGGGAAAACAGGGGGGCGCATTTGATCGAATATGTGGAGAAAATCGACGAAGAGCTGGAGAACATGGCCAAGGATTCTCCCGGCAGCAGCGTCGGCACCGGCGGGATGAGCACAAAGCTGGAGGCCGCGAAAATCGCCACGAAGAGCGGGTGCGATATGGTGATTGTGGACAGCACCCATATACGGGTTCTGGAGCATATAATCGACGGAGACAATGTGGGAACCCTGTTTCGCGCTGACAGGGACAAAAACTTCGACCTGATGGAATATCTGATTGCACAGGAGGCGTAGGGGGTTATGGGATATACGGTAAAGGAGCTTTGCGAGAAGGTAAGCGGGGCGCGTTTTGAAGCACAGAGGCTTTCAGCAGAGGAAAAAAACAGGGTGCTTATCGATGCGGCGAAGCGCCTTGAGGACAACGCGGAGCAGCTTTTAGCCGCAAATGCCGGGGATATTAAGGCGGCTGAGGAGGCCGGAATGAGTCCCGGGCTCATTGACAGGCTCCGGCTTTCAAAGGAGCGTATCGAGGGCATGGCCGAGGGCTTGCGAGAAGTGGCCGCTCTTCCGGATCCCGTGGGAGAGGTGCTGGAGGAGTTTACAAGGCCCAACGGACTGAGGATAAGGAAGGTCAGGGTTCCCTTCGGTGTTGTGGGTATAATTTACGAATCCAGCCCCAATGTTACGGCGGACGCTTTCGCCCTTTGCTTCAAGACAGGAAACGCCTGCATTCTTAAGGGAGGGAGCGATGCCCTTGCCTCCAACAGGGCAATTGTGGCGGTACTTAAGGAAGCTATTACGGAGGCCGGTTTTAACGGAGATATGCTGGGCTTTGTGGATTCCGCTGACCGCGCTGACGCCGCGGAGCTTATGAAGATGAGAGGGCTTGTGGACGTCCTGATCCCAAGAGGCGGAGCGGGGCTTATACGGGCCGTCGTGGAGGGAAGCTCAATCCCGGTCATAGAAACGGGAACCGGGAACTGCCATATTTTCGTGGACGAGAGCGCCGATCTTGAAAAGGCGATCCCGATAATCGTTAACGCGAAGACCCAGAGGGTGGGTGTCTGTAACGCCGTGGAATCCCTTGTGGTGCATAAAGCCGTTGCGGACAGGTTCCTGCCGATGCTGGATAAAGCCATGAAGGAGCATGAGGTGGAGCTTCGCGCGGACAGTAAGGCAGGGGCGATTCTGACGGGAGCCGTGCCTGCAACGGAGGAGGATTTCGGTACGGAATATCTTGCTCTTATTCTTTCCGTAAAAGTGGTGGAGGATATCGGAGAGGCGATAGAGCATATCAATAAATATCACACCTCCCACTCCGATGCGATCCTCACTGAAAATAAGGAAAACGCGGAACGGTTCTTACGGGACATCGATTCGGCCTGCGTATATGTCAACGCCTCCACCCGATTTACCGACGGCTTTGAATTCGGCTTCGGGGCGGAGATAGGAATAAGCACGCAGAAGCTCCACGCCAGAGGACCCATGGGCTTAAAGGAGCTCACCTCATATAAATACCTTGTGGAGGGTGACGGACAGATAAGGGGATGAGAATGGGTTGGGGTGTTGGTTGACATAAAGTTTAACCGTGTATGAAAATGCGCAAAATGGCAGGGGATCAAAAAAGTTGGTTGACATAAAAATAGAACGGCTGTTAAAAGAAAGGAGTTTCGAATGAATTACGGAGCGCTTGAAGCCGGCGGGACAAAGATGGTCTGCGCCATCGGAGACGAAAACGGGAAGATTCTGGAGCAGGTTTCCATCCCTACAACCGAGCCGAAGGAAACGATTGACAGGATGATCGATTATTTTAAGGATAAGGAGATCGAGGCTTTGGGTGTGGCCTGCTTCGGGCCGGTGGATCTGCGTAAGGATTCGCCGACCTACGGCTATATTACCTCCACCCCCAAGCCGGGCTGGGCAAATACGGATCTCTTAGGACCCATGGTGAGAGCTCTGAAGGTTCCGGCGGGCTTTGATCTCGACGTGAACGGTTCTCTCCTCGGAGAGGTGACCTACGGGGCTTCAAAGGGCCTGACAGACGCGGTGTATTTCACAGTGGGCACCGGTATCGGCTCCGGTGTCATGACGAACGGAAAACTCCTTCACGGCATCATTCATCCGGAGGGCGGGCATATCCAGATAAAGCACCATCCGAAAGATACCTTCGGGGGGCGCTGCCCCTTCCACAAGGACTGCCTCGAGGGCATGGCCAACGGACCTTCTCTCATCGACCGCTGGGGAAAGCCGGGGAATGAATTGAAGGAGGAGCCGCTTGTGTGGGAAATCGAGGCCTACTATCTGGCCCAGGCCGCCCGCGCCGTTTCCTGCCTGCTTTCGCCCCAACGCATTATTTTCGGGGGCGGAGTCATGCACCAGAAGGGGCTTATCGATGAAATCCGCGATGATTTCAAGGAGATGATGAACGGGTATCTGCGCAGTCCCTACATTGAGGATATCGAGAACTATATCACCGAGGCGTCGCTAAACGACGACCAGGGGATCATGGGATGTATCAAGCTGGCCATTGACGCGGCGGCAAAGGCAAAATAATTTTATTTTTACTCTTAAGTATTATTATGGATCGACCGATATCATTTTCAGAAACCGGTGAAAAGGAGTTGTAGTTTTTCAAGGAGGAAAATTATGGGTAAAATTGATGGTTTCGGTGCGTATCAGGATCAGTTTTTCAAAACGGCCATGAAGGATTTTCCCGGGGGACCGAAAGGAGCAAGGGTACCCGGAGAAAAGGCGGATGGCGTAAAGAATCAGAATACGGTAAAAAATGAGGGAGATAAGCTGGCGGTTTCTTCTAAAAAGGCTGCCGCGGAGACCCCGGAGCTTTCCGAGGCTGCCAAGTCCCTGCTGGATGAATTAAAACAGAAATACGGCAACGTCGATTTCATGGTCGCCAATTATTCCAGCGATGAAGAGGCCCAGGAAATATTAAGTCGCGGAACCAAGGAATACAGCGTTCTTATCGAGCCCGAGCTGTTGGAGAAGATGGCGGCAGATGAGGAGACAAAGAACAAGTACGTCGGAATCATCGAGGATTCCATGGCGAAGATTGATGAGGCAAGAGAGGAGCTTACAAAGGCCGGAGAAGAAAACGGCGGTCAGGTAGACCGTATCGGCATCAGTATTTCCTCCGACGGAACGGTTTCCTACTTCGCAGAGCTTTCCAAGGCCACTGCTGCCCAGAAGGAACGGATCGAAAAGAATCTGGAAAAGAAGGCCGAGGAGAAGAAGGAAGAGGAAAAGAAGGCCGAGGAAAAGGCGGCCGAGGAGAAGCTTAAGGGCCCTAAGGGATCCAGACCCGGAGAGCGTCCGGAGTATGAACCGGTGAAGACCACGACCGTTAAAGCGAATTCATTGGAAGATCTCATGAAACAGGTTCAGAGCGTTTCCTGGGATAAGATAGGATATTCCAACGCAGCCGCCCAGGGCGCAAGATTTGATTTTACTGTGTAATACGTGAAAGCGTGAAGACAAGAACAGAATAAGTGATCGACGGGGGGAGCTTAGATGCTCCCCCCCTGTTTTACCGGGACACACAGCGGATTTCTTTGAACGTAGTGCTCAAAGCTGCACGGGCTCCCGCGACCTGCCGGTCGCGGGCAGAATCGTA
>JAILBQ010000130.1 GCA_024680815.1 Lachnospiraceae bacterium
CGAAAGAGGATTATTTCGATTACGAACATCTAAATATGTCCGGTCAGCTTAAATTTACGGATTATCTGGGAAAAATTCTGGTTTCCGATTATAATGTAATTCCCGGGGAGCTTTCGGAAAAAGAAAGAAACCGCTGGGATAAAGGGCTTATCATGTTTAGAAAATACGCGGAAACCGGGATGAGTATGTCCAAAGAGGAAAAAGCCGGTATGGGGCGGCTCCTTGAATATGAGTCCTCGGCACTGGTTAAAATGTTGTCTGAAAAGGAGTAAGTTAATTGAATTTTGTAACAGCCGAGTTTTTTATATTTCTGACTCTGCTTTTCATTTTGTATTATCTTCCGCCGCTTCGCCGGATTCAGTGGGTCGTCCTTCTTTGCGGCAGTATCATATTTTACTTAAGAACAGGAATCCCGTTCTTTGTTTTCATAGCCGGAGCCGCCGTTCTTACCTGGGGCGGCGCGCTTTTACTGGAATGGACACATAAAGCGGAGAAAGACGCAAAAGCAGCTCTCGACACTTCTGACAAAGCCGCAAAAAAGGCTCTTAAGGCGAAATATGCCCGCAGGGTAAGTCTTATACTCGTTCCTTTCCTCTTTGTCCTCTTCGGCGTCCTGGTCTTCATGAAATACTATAATTTCGCGGTTAAGGAATTCAATGCCTTAATGAATATCCTTCGTCCGGGGACAGCACCGGTGTCCTTCCTCTATATGGTGCTTCCTCTGGGGATTTCCTTTTATACCTTTCAGGCCGCGGGATATTTAATCGATGTTGCCCGAGGAACGGTTCACGCCGAGAAAAACTTTTTCAAAATCCTTTTGTTTCTCACCTTTTTCCCGCAGATTGTCCAGGGCCCCATAAGCCCCTTCGACAGGCTTTTTCCTCAGCTTGTGTCTGAGCATCGTTTTGATTTCTCACATTTTAAATCCGGAGCGGAACTCATGCTCTGGGGATACTTTAAAAAGATTGTTATCGCGGAACGTCTCTTCCCGGTGGTAAATACCGTTCCGGCTGATTTTCCTTCGTATTCCGGAAGCGCGGGCCTCTTTGCCCTGCTGTCCTACGCCCTCTATCTCTATGCGGATTTTTCCGGAGGAATAGATATTATCCGGGGAATCGCGGAAATTTCAGGAATAGATATGGTCGAGAATTTCCGCCGGCCCTATTTTTCCGAAACCCTGACCGAATACTGGAACAGATGGCATATGTCCCTGGGTCAGTGGATGAAGACCTATGTGTTCTACCCTCTGGCAGTCTCCTCTTCCTTTGACCGTATCCGCAAGGGAATCGGAAAAACGCGTTTCGGGAAAAGCGCTTACGGGAAACATGTTGCAAACGTCTTCCCGGGCTGTCTTTCCACCTTCATCGTCTTTATACTTATCGGCCTCTGGCACGGGGCGGAGCTCCGCTATCTGGCTTTCGGTCTTTTTAACGGAACGGTGCTGGCCCTTTCCATGCTGTTTGCTCCGGCATTTCTCGGACTGAACCGCCTTCTTCATATTAAAACCGGATCTTTTCCGTTTAAGCTGTTCAGGATTTTCAGAACCTTCCTGCTGGTGCTTGCCGGTTATGTCTTCGATATCGCTCCCTCGGTAAGCGGAGCTTTCGGAATGGTTAAAAAAATGTTCTGTGACCAGAATCCCTCCTTCTTTTTCGAAGAAGAGCTATTTCCGCTTTTTCAGGTGTCGGAAGAACAGTTTGCCCTGGACATTACAATTTTGATTATCTCTGCAATCTTCCTTTTCGCGGTAAGCCTTTGGCAGGAAAAAAGAAATACTCCGGTGAGAAGCTGGCTTAACACAAGACCCTACGTCCTGCAGTTTGTGCTCCTCCTCTTCTTCACCCTCTTCGTCCTGACCTACGGCATCTACGGCCCCGATTACGATGTGCAGGGATTTGTTTATATGAACTTTTAATAAAAGTGTTGCGCTGCGACCGCCAGGAAGAGAGCTTGCTCTCATTCCTGTGCGGGCATAGCGCAACCTGACGAAAATGAGGAAAAAAGCTCCGCGAAGCGGAGCGATTTCCGAATTTTCGTCAAGGATTGCGAGAGTACCGAAGGTACGAAGCAATCCGCACTTTTATTAATCCTAAAAAAATCGTCAATGAACCTCGGCAGCCGTGCTTGCACGAGCTGGCGCAGGTCTCTGCGGAGTACTCTTATGCGTCTTACAAGACCATTAAAAATTTCATCCTTCATAATTGTCCTCCTCGCCCTCCTCCTCTTTCTTCAGGAAATCGTTGTCAAGCCCTGGGCTCACGGAGATGTTCAGATAGCGGGCTTTTATGGCGAACCGGAAAACTCTCTGGATGTGGTCATGATCGGTGCCAGTGATATTTATTTCGGCTTTTCCCCCTGTCAGGCCTACGAACAATACGGCTTCACAAGCTATGTCTTCGCTCCTCCCCGCAATAGTGTCTCCATGTGGAAAACCCAGCTTGATGAGGTCCTCCGTACCCAGACTCCGGGGCTTATCGTCATCGAGGTTAACGGTGCTCTTTATGCTGAAGAGGAGCTGGATACGGATGAAAACATCCATTTCTTTACCGACAACATGCCTTTCAGCAAAAACATGCTCTCCCTGATACGGGATCATGCAGCCCGTAAAAACCGTCTGGCCTGCTTTATTCCGTATTTAAAATATCACGGAAATATTTCTTCACTGTCACAGGTTCTCAAAACCGTCAGAAACCGGATGGATTTTTTATCCAGAGGCAGACTGTATATGCACGGCCAGCGTACAAGACTTAATCTTATAGAATCTGAGCTTCCCCCGTTAAAGCTTTCAGACGATCATTCCACTCTTCCTCTCGAGCCCAACCACGAAAAGTCTTTACGGGAATTCCTGGAATACTGCAGAGACGATATTAAAACTCCGGTACTGTTTTTCCGCGCTCCGCATTGCGTTTTTTCCAAAGATTCATTAGAATATGAATTTTTCCGCCGTGCCAACCGGACCAGTGAAATAATATCCGAATACGGCTTTGAATATCTGAATTACGATACCGAACCGGAAGAGCTGAAACTTGAATATCAGAAGGATTTCAACGATCCTGAACATCTTTCCGTCTTCGGGCAGCAGAAATTCACCGACGTCTTCGGCAGTCTTCTTTTGGAAAAATACGGTGTCGGAGGAGCCGCGAATCAACCGGAGATACAAAACATCTGGCAGGAGGGCCTTATACTCTACCATGCCTATATGGATGAATGTTTCAAGCTTATCGAAATGAAAGATGAAGATGAATATCAGTTTATGGAATACGAATCTCCCGATGCCGTAGACCTTATCTATCCCGACGGGTGAACCTTTTCC
>JAILBQ010000003.1 GCA_024680815.1 Lachnospiraceae bacterium
GATTATGACAGCCGTTACCACCGCTCCGGAAATGCTTTCGGTACAGTAATACGCCGCAAAGAACGAGCTTAAGAGACACAGCAGTATGCACAGTGCGATAAAAAGATGGAAGGAAGCGTTTATACCCACTCCGAAAGCCCTGAGCAGGGCCGGAAAATAAAGGAGCGTATCAGGATAAAACATGGAGCTGGCATAGCCCTCACCGCCGAAGAAAAGAAGGTTTACACGTAGAAACGGCAGCCCGGCTTTTATCCCCTCCTTAAGGGCCTCTATGCGAAGCAGATGATATTCAATGTCGTGACCTCCGATACAGTTCACCGTAAACAGAGGCAGAATTGCCGTCAGAAAAGCAGCGGCCAGAATAAAAACCAACACCCGCTGTTTCCTGATCTGTTTCAAAAACTTTCCTTCCCCGGACATCACTTAAGATCGGCTCTTTTCAGAATAGCGTGTATTTCTGAAGCAAATTCGTGACGGTCGACAACCTCCTGAAGCTCATCAATCATTGACAGAAATTTCGGAGAAAAATATTCTTTCATGCTCCTGTTCCCGCCCTCATCCAGTTTTACACAGAGCATCCGGAAAAGATCCATCATGTCCGAGCCGAATTTCCAGGTACGATGTACCGTAAAGCCCATGTTTTCCGCCATCCGCTCTATTGAGGAATCGGTAAAGAGATGGGTGTGCGTACCCCCGGCATGCCGGTTATAACAATCCTGGTTTGCCGCCTCCAGAACGCAGCTTAAGGAAATCATCGGAACCGAGAGATAGACATATTGCACGTTTTCGTTGTCCCTGATGGCCTCGGTTACCTCCTGAAGATTAACGATATGCTCCAATACCCCGATAAAGGAAAAAACGTTAAATTCCGCAACCGAAAGAAAAGCCGGTATTTCCTCTCCGGGGACGGTTTTCAGAATATCCGTTCCGGCCATTTCGTTTGCAAATTGAACCTGGGCTTCGGATATCTCTATTCCCAGCGCGGTAAGCCCCAGCTCCTGACAGGCTCTGACAAAATAGCCGGAGCCAGCTCCGTCGTCCAGAATCCGTATCCCGTCTTTGTTCAGCCCCTCTCCTTCGAGGGTTTCCAGAAGAAACTCCGCCTTGGGAATATAGATTGTACGCATCCTTTTAAGATACGCTTCACGATCGGCTTCGGAATAGTGGTGTTCGTACGGATCCTCGAGATAGACGGCCCTTGCGAAAGCCTCCGTATCCTCGTGCCGGGAATTGACATGTCCGCACTCCGGGCATACCAGATATTCCATCCGCTGACTGGAATACATGGTCTCATCAGGAAGAGCGCAGCCGCATATTTTACATTTTTTTCTTAAAGGCTGAGCCAGCAGGACATCCGCCTGATGAGCGGAAAGTTCCAGCATTTTCCCGTTTTGTTCAAAAAAGTCGTTTTTGATCTTTAAGACCTCTCCCACGCTTTTCCCGTATAACCTGCCGGTCATAGCTGTCCCGCCTTTCCGTATCCGGAATTTTTAATCGGAATCCTCATCTGAATCATCTCCCTCATCTTCATCATGGTTTTCCTCATCACCGTCTCCGCCGGAATCATCTTCTTCATCGGAATCATCGCCGGCCTCCTCGGGCGCTTCACCTTCTCTGTTTTCAGCATATTCCGGATTATTCTTTGCCTCTTCCATTGTCTCGTCCGCGGTACCGTAACCGCTGTACTTTCCGGTCCAGTAGAGATAGAACACATGGTGGCCTATGACGGTACCCTTAATGCCGGGCACGACGGTTCTGAAGAACAGGCACTCTCCTATGTTGTTTGTGCCTCTCATGGCCTCGTCCGCAGCCCGTAAACACTCCTCGTTGGCCCCCATGGACAGTCTTATTGCCAGTCTGCCGCTGCTTACCGGTTCAAACTGTCCCGGCTGATAAATCACTCCGACAATGGTATTGGGAAAAGCTCCGCTCATCACGCGGTTCATAACCACCGCTCCCACGGCGATTTTTCCTTCCCAGGGCTCTCCTCCGGCTTCGCACTGTATAAGCGCTCCCAGAAGCTCTCTGTCGCCCCCGTCAAAGGTGACCTCCGAAAGAGATCGCTTGGCCATTGACTGGGATAATCTCGCAAGCTCTTCCTCTCTCTTGAGCTGATCCTTCAGAGCAGCTATGGTGGAATTCTGTTCTATAATCTTCTGCTCTATGGCCAGGGCCTCGGCCTCAGCCTCGGTAATAGCTCCGGCGTAAGCCGTAATTGAGCTGCGGGTATCATCGATGGCCGAGGATACCTCGCCCTGTTTTTCCTGGGTTTCCTCCTTCAGCTTCTCGATTTCATCCAACTTTTCCGCCAGTTCCTCGCTCTTTTTCTGCTCCTGCCCTTCCAGTTCCCCGAAATGGGCCAACATCTGCTGGTCATAGTGCTGAACCTTCTCCACATATTCCGCCCGGTTTAAAAACGCGGAAATACTTCCGGTTTCCGCAAGCGTTGTGAGAGCGTTCTCGCCTCCCTTTTCATACATTGTCCGGATCCTGGCCTTCAGAGCCGCGTACTGGGCGTCCTTGCGCTCCCTGGTATCCTTAAGCTCCTCTATGACCCGGTCGCGTTCTTCCTCAACCTTGCGCTGTTTTGTTTCGATCTCGTCGATGGAGGAAGAAATCTGCACCAGCTTCGCGTTAAGATCGTCCAGATTATCCTCCAGATAGTCTTTGGAGTCCTCCAGCGCGTCCTTTTTGCTCTGGGTATAGCCCAGCGCCGCCTCAGACTGCTTTTTCTGTTCCTCAGCCTCTTGAAGCTTTTCACTGGTCGTGTCGGCAAAAGCCCCCTGAGCCGGTGTCAGAATAAGACTCAGGGACAGAATCAGAGACAGAAAAGAACCTGTTAATACAGCTTTTAACCTATTCATCAATCTGTTCAATTTTTCCGACACGTCGTACATGACGTTCTCCTTTTGAAAATTCCGTGGTTAAAAATATATCCGCGATATTTCTGGCAAGGCCGGGTCCGATGATATGGGCTCCCAGTGCCAGGATGTTGGCGTCATTATGCTCGCGGCACAAAGAGGCCGTCAGAGGATCGGAGCACAATGCCGCACGGATTCCGGGCACCTTGTTGGCCGCAATTGAAATGCCGACCCCCGTGGTGCAGATAAGAATTCCTTTTTCCAGTTCCCCTTTTGCCACGGCGTGTGCCACCTGGTGTGCAAAATCCGGATAATCACAGGATTCTTTTGAAAAGGTTCCGAAATCTTTTATCTCATATCCCTTCTCCGAAAGATATTCCTTAAGCATCTCCTTTAAATCATATCCGCCGTGATCCGCTCCGATTCCAATCTTCATTGTCTTTTCCTCCATATAAACATACAGTCATGTATTTTCTGTGTCCTTAAGGGTTTCGTTACAGATTATTATCCGACCTCCCGCTGCCCTTTTCAGACGGTTCATGATAGCCATTCCCAGCGGCCCTTCCTCAAAGGCCTCAGAATATATGCTCTCAATATTTCTTTCATCCATTGTCCGTAATGCTCCGAACAGATTTTTCGCGATCTCCTCTCCGTCCTCCCCAAGCGGAATCACAAAGGCCCCCGTTTCTTCATAGAAAGCTTTATGGGAGCTGCGGCAGAGAATACCGCTTCTGCTGCGATTTTCCAAAGCCTTCCGGCATTCCGCGAGAATCCGCTCCCTGACAACCCGCTCTTCTCCGGAAAATACCGTCAGCTCACCTCCGGGGGCATAGTGCCGGTATTTCATTCCCGGAGCCCTGGGACGGCCTTTCAGGTGTTCCGTTCCGTCCACCGCAGGATCAATTCTGATATCTCCCAGTACTTCCCGAAGCTCCTCCACGGAATAAAATCCCGGTCGTAAGAGTACCGCCTCTTCTCCCGTAAGATCCACTATCGTGGACTCCAGTCCGATCCCGACCTTTCCTCCGTCAATGATCAGCGGTATCTTTCCGTCAAGATCCCGAAGCACATGCTCAGCCCTCGTGCAGCTCGGACGTCCCGAAAGATTGGCGCTGGGAGCCGCTATGAAACCTCCGGAACGGGAAATAAAGCTCCGGGAGACAGGATGGGAAGGGAAACGCACCGCCACGCTCTTTAGTCCTCCTGTGGTTTCAAACGGTACTATATCCTTTTTCCGCACTACCACCGTCAGAGGCCCCGGCCAGAAATGCCGCGCCAGAAGGGGCACACGCTCATCACTCTCAGCTATATATTCAATGTCCGCCGTATCAGCTATATGAACTATCAGCGGATTGTCCGAGGGCCTGCCCTTGGCGGCATATATCTTCCTCGCCGACATTGGATTAAGCGCGTCGCCGCCCAGGCCGTAAACCGTCTCCGTCGGAAAAGCCACAAGGCCGCCTTCGCGGATTATCCTGCCTGCCCTTTCCATAAGCTCACTGTCCCGCTCATCGCCGCAGGCACGGAAAACCTCGGTCTTCATTACAGTGTACCGGCCGCATAACGCGAAATCACATCCCAGGCGCCGGAATCCTCCATTCCCAGCTTCCAGAATCCCGCTCCTGCAATTCCCTGTACATCCATTACCTTAAGCTTGGTTTCAAGGGAAGCGTCATCCTCCAGCCAGACATAATACTTTGCTCCGCCGCTTTCAAACTCCGCGTAATTACAGCCGTTTGCATCACTCCAGGTAAAGCTTCCGCCTCTTTCACTGACAAAATTCCGGGCTTCGTTCATACCCGCTGCGGTATTCATCGTCTCCGCCCCCTTCTGCTGCCAGATCCGGGTATAGAAAGGAAGGGCATTTATCACATGTTCTTTGGGCACATCCTGTATGGTTGCGGTTATGCCCTCCTCCACAAAGTCGATGGAGGCATTGGGGCCGATTTCCGAAATATTCTCATCATAGCTCATTATGACCACATAATCGGCGAATTCCGCCTGGACATCTCTCCGGTAGTGTTCCGAATAGACTCTGGGCACATAATTATCCACGGAAAGTACAAGCCCCGCCCTGTGGCTTTCCAGGGAAAGCTCTCTTATAAACTGAGCGAAATCCTCTCCCTGCTCAGAAGGAATCTGCTCAAAATCTATGTTTATACCGTCCGCTCCGACCTCTGACGCCGAACGCACCAGCTCGGAGACAAGTGCCGTCCTTCTCGTTGTCCACCCCAGAATGTTTTCCGTATCGGTGGAAGGAAAAAATGACGGATCGTTAAAATTGTCCGCTACAATCCAGACTCTTACCCCCGCTTCATGAGCGGCAGCCACATATTCCGGGTCAGAAAGCGATGTGAAGGACATTCCCGAGAGAGAGAACCAGGTAGGGGCGATAACGTTTATCCCCGGGGATGCGGCCAGAACATCGGAAATCCGGGCGTTGGCATCCGGATTAGTGACCTGGTGAAAGCCCATAATCACCTTACCCTCGTAGGTCAGGAACGAGAAATCCTCTGTTTCATCCGCTTCGACGGAAACCTCCTCCGCGCCCGCGGAAAGCTGCATCGCGTCCTCTCCGGTTCCGGAATCGGCAAGAGCTTCTGTTTTGACATATCCCACAAAGCCGTCCGATTCAACTCTGCTCCATTCCCTGTCTCTTTTGTAGAGGCGAACCATGTCGCCCTCTTCGAGTTTTGAGATTACCTCTGCCTTATCCTGCGGTTCAGTCCGAAGTCTTGCAGCCCTGGAAATCTCTGTTTCCGAAGGTTCCACGGTATTTAAAAACAGTCTCTCCGGCGTATCATACTCCGTCACGGACAGTCCGGGGGTTTCTTTTATGATATCCAGCTTCAGGAACATGACTCCGTCCCGCTCCCTTAAGGCTTCATCCTTCGTCCAGCTCTCCGTTCCCCGGTACGTTGTATTAAGCAGAAGCTCTTCATTTTTGTCGTAATAGAGATTCCGCAGAAATTGCCTGCCAAAGTCCAGAGAGAGCCAGATTTCCCCGTCACTTTTCCATCCCCGTTCTTCCAGATATTCTCCGTCCAGGAAAAGGCCGACCTCGTCTCCTTCAATTCCCAGAATACCGGCCATATCGGCATCCTTCGAAAAATCAAAAAGCTCGTTTTTTATGGCATAAAACCCGAGTCCGCCCATTATCAGAAGGAGCACGAAAACAAGAATTACGGCAGCGATACCTCGCTTCTGCCTGCGCACCTGCTCTCTTCTTTCATTCCGGCGCTTTCTTCGTACATTTCCGCCGGAATGTCTTCTGTCATAATCGACCTCCCGGCCGAATTCCTCTTCCAGATCTTCAAAGCCCTTCAAAATCGTTCTCCAAGTTTTCCTGTCTTATGCACACACAAAGTTAATTATAACATAGGTTACATAAATAATCCATGAATTCTTTTACTCACTGAGAACACTGCGAACACACTAAGGGACCGTACCGGACACCTGACGGGACGCCTTAAAAGACCGGCCGGCACAGCCCCTTACTTAAGTGATCAGTTCCTTAAAGACCCTGCAGCCTGTCGTATCGGATCTGGCAGAGTTTTTCATCATCATCACGGACAAAATCCGCCATATACGGCAGGTCTTCGTGCATGCAGATCTCGTCGGCAATTTCTTCCGGGGTCGACAGCCGTCCGCAAAGGAACAGCTCGACACCGTGTCTGGCATACAATTCCAGCTTCCGGATCATTTCCGATTTTTGCACGCTTTGAATTTCTTTTTCCTCCTTTCCGGCAGACAGAAAACAGCTGCCCGTAGTCAGGAGAACGACGGAGAAAATGAGTCCGGGGACGGTTTGAGATTCGGGAAAGAAAAATCCCCGGAAAGACAATACGCTTTAGTTTCTTTTTTAATGTGAATCAGGAGATAAAAACAATGCTTAAAAAAAATGAAAATTCAGATGAAACGAAATGAATCAGAACTCCGTCATCTCCTGTGAGAGGGATTATAATCCCGTACTTCGGAATGTGCAAGAGGTTTTGCAAATTTTTTTGTCCGACCTGCATCAAAGAATTCTTGCATTTCCGTCATATAACCTATACAATAAGGTCTCAAAGATCACATTGAAGCAGAAAGGAAAGGAAAAATATGGAAGAGACAGTTATCAATAAAAATACGATGATAGGGGAGCTTTTACAGCTGAAGCCCCAGGCGGCCCCGGTTTTAATGGAAATCGGAATGCACTGTCTGGGCTGTCCCGCTTCCCAGGGCGAGACCATTGAAGAGGCGGCCATGGTACACGGACTTGACGCCGACGAGCTGCTTGGCAGGATCAATTCGATTGAATAACCGTAAACAGTTCACGGTAAAAGGCGAAATATGCGGCCGGAGAAAAAACTCCGGCCGTATTGATTCAGAAAGGGGAAGTATGAATAAAAAAATTTCAGCTTTACTTATGGGTGTTCTTCTGCTGGCATCGTGCCTGATCGGCTGCGGCGCTTCGGAAAACACCTCTGAAGCCGGCACAGAAATACGCGGCACGGAAGCGGAAAAAAATATCAGCATCGCTCTGGATGCAAACGTTACGACACTGGACAACAATCTCATAGATCTCCCGGCGGATTTCACCGTGGTGCGCGCTATGCAGGACGGTCTTCTGGAGCAGACCGATACGGAGATCCGGCCCGGACTTGCGGAATCCTTTGAGGTCAGCGATGATGCCATGACCTACACCTTTCATTTGAGGGACGCCCGGTTTTCCAATGGCTCCCCCATCACGGCGGAGGACTTTGTATACGGCTGGAGACGGCTTGTGAATCCTGCTACCGGTTCTGCCTATGCCTGGTTCGCAGGGGCGGCAGGAGTCAAAAATGCAGATGCCGTGGCTTTTGAAGGGGGCGATCCGGAGACTCTCGGAGTCAAAGCCGTCGACGACAAGACTCTTGTAGTGGAGCTCGACCGTCCCGTGCCTTTCTTTACGGCAATTATTACGATGCCGTGTTTTGCGCCGGTGAGCGGAAGCTTCGCTGAAGCGCAGGGTGGCCTCTACGGACAATCGGTGGAGGGAATACTCTCCAGCGGTGCTTTCATGGCGGATTCGTGGGTTCCGGGAAGTGAAACCATAAAGCTTCGTAAAAATCCCGAATACTGGAACGCTGACGCGGTGAGCGTGGATACTCTGACTTTCCGCACCGTAGCGGATGAACAGGCGGGGCTCTTATCCTACCAGTCCGGAGAGCTGGATGTTGTTGGGCTTCACGGGGACATGGCCGCACGCTTTGCAGACGACGAAGCTCTGGATGTACAGCTTTCCCCTAAGATGGAATATCTGTACATCAATCACAACAACAGCTTTCTTTCGGACAAAAACCTGAGGCTTTCCCTGGCAAAGGCTTTAAACAAGGATGATATAACCCGGGGGATATTAAAGGACGGTTCGGAAAGCGCAGACTATTTCGTACCGAAAAATTTTGCCTATGACGAGACAGACACGGCATATCACGATGCGGTCAGCCTTACGTATGTGACGTATGATGAAGAGGCGGCGGTGTCGGACTGGGAAAAGGCAAAAGAGGAGCTGGGCACAGGGGAAGTGAGCCTTGAGCTTTTGTATGACGACACTTCCCAGAGCAAAACCATCGCCCAATATTTGAAGGCTTCCCTTGAAAAAACTCTGCCCGGGCTTACCCTTGAGCTCAGGGAGGTTCCCTACGCCGCCTGCTGGGACGAACAGAAAGCCGGTAATTTCGACCTCACATTAAGCTCCTGGATGGCGGACTATATCGATCCTTCCTCGTATTTCGACATGCTGATGAGCAGCAATGAATACAATCTCGGAGGCTGGAATAATTCCGAATATGACGGTTACTGTCTGGACGCCGCGGAGCGCTATGCGTCCGATCCGAAAAAAAGAACCGAAGCCTTCGGAGCTGCCGAACAGGTGATTATAGATGATGTGGGTCTTATTCCGGTTTATCAGGTGGGCAACTCCAGTCTGATACGGCCGGGTATCGAGGTGAAGTTTGCTCCCTTCGGAAGCTATCTTTTCCGCTATGCCGCAAAAGAGTAGATTTCAGACTTCCCCTGTCCCCGAAGAGCCTGTGTCTTCGGGGTAGAGCACGGGAACGGAATCAAGCAGTTTTTTTGTATAGGGTTGAGACGGGTGGCCGAATATCTTTTCGGCAGTGCCCGTCTCAATTAATTTCCCCTCATGCATGACTCCGACCCGGTCGGAAATCTGTCTTACAAGGGCAAGGTCATGGGCAATGAAGAGCATGGCAATATGCCTCTTTCTCTGCAATTCCTTTAAAAGATTTATGATCTGGGCTCGAACGGAAACGTCCAGAGCGCTTACGGGCTCGTCCGCGATAAGAAGCTCAGGATTCATAATGAGGGCCCGCGCAATGGCTATACGCTGGCGCTGTCCGCCGGAAAACTGTGAGGGATACCTGTCAAAGGCTTCCTCCGGCAGTCCCACCTCTTTCATTATGGACAATACCTTTTCGCGACGCTCCGTCCGGGAGCTGTACAGTCTGTGAATATCCAGCCCTCTGGCAATTATATCCCCGGCTTTTTCGGAGGGATTAAGAGAGGACATGGGATCCTGAAATATCATCTGCAGCTTTCGGCTGAGTTCCTTTCGCTCCTCACCGGATAGCTTTCCGGAAATATCTTTACCTCCAAACAGGATTTTCCCTCCCTTTGGAGGCAGAATCCGTATTATGGTTCTGCCCACGGTGGTCTTTCCGCTTCCGCTTTCCCCCACCAGCGCAAAGGTTTCCTCCGGACAGATGGTAAAGGAAACATCCTCCACGGCCCGGACTCGCTTTTTCCCCGTTCCGTAATATTGTTTTAAATTTGATACCGTAAGGAGGGGCGTTTCAGTCATGTCTTTCCTCTTTCTCCGCAGCCGAAGAGCGGTTGCCTATGCGGCGTGCAAGATTCTCCGGCAGAGGCGGGGGCGTATGCGCTCCGTCGTAGAGCCGGCTTCGCACTGCGTGTGTGGAACTTAAACGAAACATGGGAGGCTCTTCCTCGAAATCTTCGGGAAGAGCCCAGGCGTTCCTGGGCGCAAACGGGTCTCCCCGAAGCCCGGAAGACAAATCCGGCGGCGTTCCGGGGATACTAATGAGGCGCTCCTCCTTAAAAGACATGTCCGGGACGGAGGATAGCAGCCCCCAGGTATAGGGGTGGGCCGGGTGGTACAGAATATCACTGCGGCTCCCTTCTTCAACGATACGGCCGGCGTACATGACATAAATAATATCCGCGATCTCGGCCACAACTCCCAGATCATGAGTTATATAGAGTACGGAAAGCTGTCTTTCCGCCTGAAGTTTTTTTAAAAGCTCAAGGATCCTGGCCTGGATGGTAACGTCCAGGGAAGTTGTGGGTTCATCGCAGATAAGGATATCCGGGTTTAAGGACAGGGCGATGGCGATGATTACCCGCTGCCTCATCCCGCCGGAGAGTTCATGGGGATATTGCTTAAAGCAACGTTCCGGTTCGGGAAGCCCCACCGAGGCAAGAAGCTCAAGGGCTCTTTTTTTTGCCTCCCCGGCGAAACGGTGTTCATGTACCTTATAGCCCTCGGCAAGCTGTTTCCCTACTGTCATTGTAGGATTTAAGGTGGTCAGGGGATCCTGAAAAACCATGCCGATGCGGCGGGCGTTGACGGTATTGACGATCCGGGCGTGGGAGAGTTTTGCCAGATCCGTCCCGGGCTCGTCCCCTGTTTTGCTTTTAAGAAGTATCTCGCCGCTTTCTATTCGTGCCGCCTTCGGAAGCAGAGACATAAGGGAACGCGCGGTCAGGGTCTTTCCGCTGCCGCTTTCTCCGACCAGGGCAAGGATTTTGCCTTTCGGCAGGGAGAGGTCTACTCCGCGGATGAACATCACGCGTTTTTCCCTGACCGGAAGGGAAATTTTCAGATTATGCACTTCCAGAATGTTGTTATCTTCCATTTATCTTTTCCTCAGCGGTCCTCAGAGGTACCCAGAGTGACATCCAGAGCGTCCCTGAGACCGTCGGCCGCCAGATTGAAGCTCACCACCAGAAGAACGAAAATAATAACCGGAATCAGAACCAGCCAGGGGTAAAGGAGCATGGATTTAAATCCCGAGTTTATAAGGGAGCCCAGTGAGGCCATGGGATCGGGAATTCCCAGTCCCAGAAACGAAAGATAGGCCTCAAGGAAGATAGCGCCGGGAACGGACATCATGGCCATAATCACAATCTGTCCGGCGGCGTTGGGAAGGATATCCCTGATTATTATGCTTAAATCAGAGGCTCCTAGGGTTTTGGAAGCCAGCACATACTCCGTTTCCTTAAGCTTCAGCACCTGTGCCCGGACAAGGAGACTCAAATTGATCCAGCCGGCAAAGACCAGGGCAACGGTTATGGATACGAGCCCCGGTTTTAATACAAGCATAAGAAGCGTGACGATGACTATGGTGGGTATGCCCTGTATTACCTCAAGAATGCGTTGCAGTATAAGATCCACCGCGCCGCCGTAATAGCCTGCCGTGACCCCGTAGAGGATACCTATTGTAAGATCGATTAAAACCGAAAGCAGGGCAACGTAGAGAGAGATTCTTGTACCCATCCATACTCTTGTCCAGAGATCCCGCCCAAGCTCATCCGTCCCCCAGAAATGTAAATGCCCCGGATATTCTTCAGAAGGAGCCCCCGGCGGAAGATATTGGGAGCTCAGGCTGACTTCGTCGTAAGTATAGGGCGACAGAGCGGGACCGATAAGAGCAAAGAGTGACAGCAGTGCTATACAGAAAAGTCCCGCCATGGCTCCCCGGCTTCTTTTAAACCTGCTCCACATCTATTGCCCCTCCCGACGCGAAAGCCTGATACGCGGGTCGATAAAGCCGTAGAGCAGATCCACGCAGAGCATGGTCACGATGAAAAACAGGCTGTATAAGAACATTATGGAGACGGAAACGTTGTAGTCTCCTGACTGGACCGACAGTACAAAAAGACTTCCGAGCCCCGGTACGGAAAAAATGTTTTCCACAACCATACTTCCGGTGATGAGTTCCACCAGCATCGGAGCCATCACCGTAAGAATCGGAATCAGGGCATTTCTGAGAGCGTGACGGGCGATTATTCTGCCTTCACTTAAGCCTTTGGCTTCGGCAAGGGAAATATAGTCCGAGGAAAGGACGGAAATCATTTCCGCTCTTGTGTAGCGGGCGATATTGGCCATGGGAAACATTGCCAGCGCGATACTGGGCAGAATTGTGGATTTTACCGGCGTTTCCGCGGAGTAAAGAACCGGAAAAAGCCCGGCCCTGAAAGCAAGCACATACATAAGCCCCAGGGCAAAAACAAAGGAAGGAATGCCGGAGCCAAGAAGAGAGAGGACGGAGACAAGGGGATCGAGCAGGGTATTGTGGCGGACAGCGGAAATAATCCCCAGAAAAAGTCCTATAAGAGATCCTGCGAGCATGGCCTGAAGGCCTATACGAAGGGTAAGGGGGAGCCTTAAGCGAAGCATTTCGGCCACGCTCATGTTTTTCTGCAGGGTATAGGAAACCCCGAAGTCCCCTCTCAAAAGATTAAAAAGGTATTTGAAATACCGCTGAAACACCGGCAGATCCAGACCGTACTGCCGCCGCAGCACCTCCAGCTGTTCCGCCTTCAGATGTCTGCCCGTGAAAGGAGTACCCGGCATGGCATTCAGGAGAATGAACATAACGAGAACAATAAGCAGAAGGGTCAGCACGGAAATAAGAATACGTTTCAGGAAAAAATGCTTCATGAAAGTATTGTAACTCAAACGCAAAAAATCCGCAAAAAAGAATATCGGCGGAAAAACCTTCACGATCAACGTTGAGGTGACAAAGTAATATCAGGCTTCCGCCTCCAGAAGCCTTGAAAAAACCCGGATTGCCGTCCCGTATTTTTGAAGCTCCACCCACTCATTGGGCTTATGGGCAAGGGACGGCTCTCCGGGGCCGAAGAGCATAATCTCCGTCCCGAGAGTGTTTTCGGCCAGAACAGACGCATCCGTAAAATATCTGATCCCGATTTCCTCCTGAGAAACTCCCTCATGTCTCAGGACTTCCCCCAGCCGCTTATAAAGGAGCGCATCGCCGGAAATCTCTATGCCTCTGCGATTTATATCGACGGAAAGCTCAGCCCGGAAAAGCCCGGCAGTTTCTTCCCTGAGCGTGGAAATTATTTCCTCCGTCTTTCGGATAAGCTCCCCGCCGGATATGCCCGGCGTCAGGCGCACGTCTACAACGAGCTCACAGTAATCCGGCGTCATATTCGGCGCGATCCCGCCCCGGATTTCATTAACCTGGGCGGTTGAAACCCCCAGCAGCGGATGGCTGAAGTTCCCCACAAAGCGGGCGACCTCTTCGGCAATCTTAAGGCCATACTTCACTGCGCTGACTCCCTCTTCGGGATAGGCTCCGTGGCTGGTCTTTCCGAAACAGCGAAGGCAGAGCCACACACCGCCCTTCTGGACAACTCCCATTTTAAGCCCGGTGGGCTCCCCTATAAGGATTTCATCCCAGGCCTCTTTGTCCCGTTCAACCGCCTTTATCGCGCCGAGTCCGCCCTTTTCCTCATCCGCGCTTCCGAGAAAATGAATGGTATTCTCCGGCTGCCGGCCGCTTTTCGCAAATTCTGCAAGGGCAAAGACCATGGCGGCGAGGCCGCTTTTCATATCGCTGGCTCCCCTGGCAAAAATCCGGCCGTCCCGTTCCACCGGCAGGGCCGGGTCGCTCTCCCATTCCTCCAAAGCGCCGTAGGGCACGGTGTCCAGATGCCCGTTCCAAAGGATACGCCGTTCTTCCTTCTTTCCCCGAAGCACGGCGCGGACATTTGCGTGGGTTTCATCAATCCGATCCACCTCCGCCTTAAGTCCCGCCTCTTTAAGGTATTCACAAAGGAATTCGGCCACCTTCCCCTCATCGTCCCTGCCGTTCACACTGGGAATTGAAAGGAGGCTGATTAACAGCTTTTTCGCTTCATCCATAATAAAATATTCCCCGGGCCCAATTTTATGTCAACCAACACTTACTCGCGAATAAGATATTTAATAATATTTCCGAAAAGTCTGCCGTAGTGCTCCCAGTTGCAGAATTCGGGCGGCGCCCAGTGGGGTGCGCAGTCCGTGGAGAAAATGCCGCTCCTTCCCTTTCCGAAGTCCTCAAAGGCTATAAAAGGATCGCCGCAGACCGTAGCCACCAGCTCCGCTCCGTCCTTTAATTCACTCTTATTGTAGCCCAGCACCGAAGGCCATTCTCCCGTTATCCCCTGAAGGGCCGGATGCTCCGGCTTCACCGTCTCAGGAATCACACCTTCGCAGTGCTCCATTCTGTCATCGTAGGGATAAAGCTGCACGGGAAGCACATCCTGTACCGCGCTGTGGCACCACTTCCCCTGTCCGCCGATGCCGGAGAAGGTCATGTAGCCTCCCACCATGAGCAGAGCCCCGCCCTCCAGCACATACTCCTTTAAAAGGTTGCAGCGGTTCGGCTTGCGCACGCTGGCCCCGAAGGTTTCCGGCGGAATCTGGAGGGTGTCCGCGCCTATGTCTGAAAGAACGATGCAGGCATATTCCTTTAATCCCTCCAGCGTAAACGGAAAGTTTTCCGCCGCCTCATGATTCGGAAGGTATACAAATTCGTAGCCTGCGTTTTCGATGGCCTTGTCGATCCAGCCCAGACCCGTTTCGTATTTTGAAGAATTGAAAGTGTTAAACCCCTTTACCTCCATGGTCGTCGCGGACCAGGATTCTCCCGCCAAAAGAACTTTTTTTGCCATATCAGCCTCCTGTTTTATTCAGTAATTTCGGTTTACATAACTCCATCTCGATCAACTTGTCCCAACCATCCGCCTGAACCTGTTTTACTTTCCCATCTGCAGAATAAGCTCCGCATAAATAAGAATCGCGTTCAGGTAGCTTTCTATCTCCACCCATTCGTTTACCGAATGGCATTCCTGGGGACGCCCCGGGCCGAACTGTATTGTGGGGCACCCCGCAATATTGCGCCAGAGCCTGGAATCACATCCCATGGGAGAGCCCACGATTTTAAGCTCCTTATCCGTTGAGAGCCGGTAGGCCTCCCGAAAGGCGTCCACAAAGGGATGATCCGTCTCCATTTCAAAAGATCGTCCCCTCTGGAAAATCGTGACCTTCGGCGGATGGGCGCAAAGCCAGGGATCGGCATCAGCCGTTCGCTTTACCACATCGTTAAATTCCTCAATAATCTGCTCCTGGGTCATCAGTGAGGGCACGAAATGCACGCAGGTTGAAAAGCTGCAGTACCCCGGCACGGTGGAGCCCGCCGTTCCTCCCTCTATAACTCCGATATTCAGATTCGGCGGAGGACAGAGGGGATGCCTGTAGGACAGAAGCCATTCGTGCTCCCGTTCATTTAAGGCCTCGATCACCTTGATCGCCTTTGCGATGGCGCTGACTCCCTTTCCCTTTTCTCCGGAATGGCAGGCCTTTCCCTCAAATTCCACCTTGAAAAAGACCCAGCCCATATGCGCGGCGATAGCCTCGTCGTTCGTGGGCTCGCAGTTAACCACACCGTCGGCCTTAAGCCCCCGCATCACGGCCTGGATCGACCCGTTGCCGCCTCCCTCCTCGTCACAGACGGAGGTTATGGTCACATCCCCGGGAAGATCAAGCCCCGCGTCCTGCACGAGCTTTACCGCCATAATTGAAGCCATCAGCCCGGATTTCATGTCCGCCGTGCCCCGGCCGAACATTTTTCCGTCCTCTATAACCGGGTCAAAGGGATCGCTTTTCCAGCCCTCGTCCCCGTCCACCGGCATAACATCCACATGGCCGTTGAAAAGAAGACTTTTTCCACCCGCCTTTCCCCTGAAAGTGCCGTAGACATTTGACCGGCCGGTCTGGTTATGTCCGGGATTTCCCTCGCCGTACTTTTCTCCGGCTTCTTCGATAAGGGTCTCCTCCATCGGGTCTTCCTTTACCTCATCCGCCCCCATGGAACGAAGAAGTGAAGCAATATATTCCTGTCCCTTTTTCTCCAGACCGCCCTCCAGACCCTGGGCAAGGACATGGGTATCTATGGAAACCAGCTCCTTTAAATGCTTTATATAAGTTTCCCGGTTCTCTTCCAGTGCTTTCTTCAGCTTATCGATCATGAACCCGCCTCCTCAGCCACTGCCGCCGTGGTAAGCGACGATTCCTTCCTGCGGTTCGTTGAAAGCTTGATTGCCATCGAGATTGCAAGAACCACCACGGTCACGATATAGGGCATCATAAGCACAAACTGGGACGGAATTCCGTAGGCCTGAAGACGGTTTCCGATGGAATCCGCAAGGCCGAAAAGAAGACAGCCTATGGAGGTCAGAATAGGATTCGCCCCGCCGAAATACATCGCCGCAACACCCATGAAACCGCGGTTATTGGTCATATTGTCCACAAACTGCACGCTGTAGCCCAGTGACAGGTGGGCTCCCGCAAGTCCGCCTACCACGCCGGAAATCAGCATCGCCTCGTATTTCATCATCGTGACATTGATTCCCGCGGTCTTCGTGGCCTCCGGGAACTGTCCCACCGCCCGGAGCCTTAACCCCCAGACCGTCTTGTAAAACAGGAACTGAAGAAAAGCGATCAGAATGAGCACAAACCATTCCGTCACGGTCCAGTTGTTGAAAATGTCACCGATCACCGGTATTGACGCAATAAAGGGAATATTGACCCTGGGAATCGGTTTGATCGAAGGGTCGGAAAACGCACCGTTGGTGTTGTATACAGCCTTAAGCAGGAAGCGGGTAAAGGCAACGGCAAAGAGGTTGATACCCATACCGATGCCGCAGATATCCGCGTTATAGCGGATATGTCCCACCGCCATAATCATGGCGATAACCGCGCCGAGAAGCATGGCCGTTAAAACACCCAAAAACCAGCTTCCGGTGAAATAGCTTACCGTAACCGCCGCAAAACCACCGATCAGCATGATTCCTTCAGTGGCGATATTGAGGATATCAGCCTGCTGGGTAATGGCCGCACACAAAGCCGCGAAAATAATGGGCACCGCCGAGCGGAAGGTAGCGTAAATCAGCGTTATATTAAAGATATTGCTGAAATTATCTATTATAACCTTCATCATCCTTCCGTCACCTCCTTCTTCGCCTTCTTTTTCGTCGAATTTTTCTTAAATTCAAAGAGAGTATCCATTGTGGCAATGATGATGAACACCGCGGTTATGGTATCCACCAGGGCCTTCGGCACACCGGTGGCCTGCTGCATTCCCATGGCTCCGGAATTTAAAATCGCCAGGAAAAACGCCATAAAAGGCGTTGCCAGCACGTTGCTCCGCACAATGAGGGCTGCCAGCATTCCATTGGAGCCCAGCCCCGCCGCGAAATTATTCAGGAAGTATCCGTAGGCTCCCAGAACCTGGATGCATCCGGCGATACCGCCCATCATCCCGGAAATCATCATGGAGGTTATAAAAATTCTTTTGGAGCTGATGCCGACATAGTCCGCATGGCTCGGATTTTTTCCCACAGCCCGGATTTTGAAGCCGAGGGTCGTTTTATAGAGCATGAAGATCACCAGCACAACAACTATAATCGCGATAAATATTCCGGCGTTTAAATTGCTGGGCTTCATAAGCTGCGGAAGGGTCACCAGCACCGGCTTTGACTGGGCGTTGGCCGTTCCCGCGCTCATGGGGCCGGAAACAAGATAGGAGGTTATCTGTAGAGCGACACTGTTCATAAGAATCGTCGTACAGACCTCGCTGACGTTGAAATATGCTCTCAGCACGGCGGGTATAAAGGCCCAGGCTGCCGATACAAGCATTGCCCCCAGGAAGCAGACTATCATCAGCGCCGGCACCGGAAGAAAGCCCCAGTTAACCCCCAGATAGGCCGCCACGATACCCCCCAGAAAAACCTCGCCCTCAACACCGACGTTGAAGGCACCGGCCTCCGCGGCCACGCAGAAGGCCACTGAAGTCAAAAGAAGAGGGGTAAAGGTTGAAAGGGTCGTCCCCAGATGGAGCTTGCCCTTAAATGCCCCCTGCACCAGTGCTATATATGCGGAAAACGGATTCTCCCCGAAAGCGATGATAAAAACCGCGCCTATGGCAAGGGCAAGAAGGATGGTCAGCAGAACTTTCCGCGCGCTCTCCAGCGTTTTGCTCATTCTCGTATTCAAACCGCCTCACCTTCTTCCTTTTTCGCCTCTTCGGCATTTCCCATCATCAGAAGTCCCATCGTGGTCTCATTGGCCTCAGCGGCCGTGAGCTCGCCCGTTATAGCCCCGTCGTGAATAACTATGATCCGGTCGGAGAGGGACATGATTTCCTCCAGCTCGGCCGAAACCAACAATACTCCCGCCCCCTGTTTCTTCGCCTTGTCTATGGTGTTGCGGATTGTTTCGATTGCTCCGACGTCAACTCCTCTGGTGGGCTGGGACGCGATCAGAAGCTTTTTCCCGAGGGAAACCTCCCTGGCCACCACAACCTTCTGGGCGTTTCCTCCGGACATGCTGGAAGCCGGAAGGGTATAATCCGCCGGACGGATATCAAATTCCTTTATCTTCTCCATCGCGTTTTCATGCTGGGCGGAACGGTTTAAAAGCATATGACTCGAGTAGGGATTTTCATCAATACCGACCACGGAAAGATTATCGCTTATGGACATGGCGCGGTTGAGCCCGCGTTTATTCCGGTCCTCCGGAATATGGGCAAGCCCCGCCTTCCGTATCTTTTTGGGACTCTTGTTGGTGACGTCCACTCCGTTTAAGATCACCTTCCCCTTCTCAACCGGCCGCAGGCCCGTTATGGCATCCACCAGTTCGCTCTGGCCGTTTCCGTCTATCCCCGCAACCCCCAGTATTTCCCCTGCGTGGACGGAAAGGGAAAGGCCTCTGATCTTTGAGGTTTCCTTGTGGCTTGACACCCAGATATCCTGAACATCCAGAATCTTTTCTCCGGGGGTGGTTTCGGTCCTGTTCACATTCAGGAAGACCTCCCGCCCTATCATCCTTTTCGTCAGATCCACCGGAGAGGTTTCATCTCTGTCCACCGTCCCCATGTAATTCCCCTGGCGCATAACGGAGATGCGGTCCGAAATCTCCATAACCTCGTTCAGCTTATGGGAAATAAACACAATGGATTTCCCGTCTTCCTTGAGGTTATGAAGTATCCTGAATAGTCCCTTCGTCTCCTGAGGGGTAAGCACTGCGGTGGGTTCGTCCAGAATGATAATCTCGGCGCCGTGCATCAGGGTTTTTATTATCTCCACTCTCTGCGCCTCTCCCACGGAAATCTGACTCACCCTCTTTTCCATCTGGACATCCAGGTGGTATTGCTCTATATAGCGGCGGATATTCTTTCTGGCCGTATCAAAATCTATCGTAAGACCTTTGGTGGGCTCAAAACCGAGAATAATGTTTTCAACAACCCTCAGCTCGTTCACCAGCATGAATTCCTGGTGTACCATACCGATCCCCAGACTGATGGCACTTTTCGGCGTCAGGTGCTCCACCTTTTTCCCGGCCACAAAAATCTCCCCGTCGTCGATGGGATACATTCCGTACAGGAGCTTCATCATTGTGGATTTGCCTGCCCCGTTTTCTCCGATCAGGGAGTGTATTTCACCTTTTTTCAATGTGAACTGCCCGTTTTTAACGGCCTGGATCGTCCCGAAATTTTTGACGATATCTTTCATCTCGATCACATATTCGTCCATTTTTTCGTCCTTTTCTATTACAAGGGAAAGGCAGACATAAGCTGCCTGCCTTTCCATACCCTCTCAGGATATTCTTTCCGAAATATTACTTGCTAGGTCCGAAGCCTTCGTAATTCTCAACTACGATTTCGCCGTCCTTAACCTTCTGGGTCAGCTCATCGATCTTTTCAACAATATCCTCGGGGAACTTGTCGCCAAGGTGCTCGCGCATAACGGAGAAATCAGTCAGGCTGACACCGTCGTTGGCAAGGCTTAAGTACTGGGTGGAGCCGCCCTCAAAGGTTCCGTTGACAACGGACTCGATGATGAGGTAGCAGGCGGTGTCCACGCGCTTCATCATGGAGGTCAGCACGTGTCCGGGCTGGTCGTTGTCCTGGTTAAGGTCAACGCCGATAGCGTATTTATCAGCCTCAGCCGCAGCCTCCAGGATACCCGTGCCGGTTCCGGAAGCAACGTTCATGACAATGTCGGCGCCCTGATCATACTGGGCCAGTGTCAGCTCCTTGCCCTTAAGGGGATCGTTCCATGCCCCCGCGAAAGCCTGAAGGATCTGGATGTCGGGATCAATGTACTTTGCGCCCTGCTCATAGCCGATATAGAAATCATGCAGCACCGGGATGTCCATGCCGCCGACCCAGCCGATCACATGATCTTCATTCACGCCGGGAATGTCAGCTTTCTGGGTAAACATCGCGGCAGCAGCGCCTGCCAGGAAAGAGCCCTGGTTCTGTGCGAAGCTGATGGATGCTACGTTGGGAGCTTCCACTGTAGTATCGATAATCGCGAATTTCGTGTCGGGATATTCCGACGCATGCTCTTTAAGATATTCCTCAAAGTTGGAGGAAGAGCAGATAACAAGATCATAGCCGTCTTCACAGGCTGATACCAGGTTGGCTTCCCACTCTTCACCGGTGGTTCCCTCAAGGCTCTTAAGCTCGATGCCGAAGTCGGCAACCGCTTTCTCGGAGCCCATGTTGCAGGAATCATTGTAGCTCTTGTCACCCAGGTTGCCGGAATAAACCACGCACACCCTGGGAAGCTCGCCGGAAGGCTCCGCAGCCTCCTCGACATCCGCCGCAGCTTCTTCGACCGCCTCGGCAGCCTCCTCAACCGCAGGCGCAGCCTCTTCTGCCGCCGCAGCCGCCGTTGCCGCCACCTCATCCGCAGAAGCGCAGCCCACGAGCGAAAGGACAAGCGCTGTGCTCACCAAAACACTGATCAATTTTCTTTTCATACCAATTCCCTCCTTTTTAGGTTACAATAAACGGACATTGCTTTCTTGTGCATAATGTCCACCAACAGTATATTTTTTTTGACCGTTTTTGTCAATTATAGCAGATGACAAGTTCTTTCAGCTGCCCGGTATTCTTCAGCGGTTGCTGAACGCCGTTATTTTCTGTGCCCCCCGATCTGGCTGTTTCTGATGATCGTTGTGGCACCCTCCATATAGCTTATCCCCCTGAGTACGGCATTACCGCCGTACCTCTTTTTCAGACCGATAATTGTTTTCTGCATATCCCTGTCCTTTTCTGTCTTTTGTGCATCCCTGAATATCGAAAGCTGCACGTAAGTTTCGGGAACGATATTGTTACAGGTGACGGACAGCCGCCTGATAGGCTGGCAGCGGTCGGCGATACGCTCGAAAAGGCGGACGGCCGCGGGAATGATTATCAAAGGGGCATTGGTTGTTTTCGCAAGTCTCTCCGTTCCGTGGGCGGAGGGCAGCTCCACCTTTAACGAATAGCTGACGGACATGGTAATCGACTGTGTAACCAGCTCCATATCTATAAGGTCGAGGCACAGCAGATCGGTCATTTCCTTTATTACAAGCTTTGCCTCCTCAAAGCCGTAATCCCGCATCAGCATCTGGCCGCTTGACAGGCTGTGAAAGCGGGGAGTATAAGCCTTGATGTCTTTAATGGTGACAGGCTCCCGCCCCCAGGCGTGGTCTATCATAAGCTCGGCGTTGATTCCGTAAGCCCTGTAGAGCATATCTTCATTTGTTTTTGCGATATCCTTCATGGTGAGTATCCCTTTTCGCTCAAGGGAGGACGCCGTGCCCCGTCCCGTCATCCAGAAGTCGGTCAGCGGTCTGTGATGCCAGAGCTGTCTGCGATAGCTCTCTTCATCCAGCTCTCCGGTAAAGTCAGGGGAATGCTTGGAAACTATATCAAGAGCCACCTTGGCCAGATAAAGATTTGTCCCGATGCCGCAGGTGGCGCGTATACCGAGGTTTTTCGCTATATCGTTCATGACCATAAGTCCCATTTCACGCGGAGTACACCTGTAGAGCGAGAAATAGCCGGTCACGTCTATAAAAGCTTCGTCAATCGAATAAACATGAATATCATCTTTTGAAAAATATTTCAGATATATCCCGTAGATTTCGGCGGAGTAGTCAATGTATTTCTGCATCCTCGGCACCGCACAGATATAGTCCATGTTTGGCGGTATATCCGCAATGCGGCAGCGGTTTTTTACCCCGAGCGCTTTCATGGCCGGGGACACGGCCAGACAGATCGTGTTCTTTGACCTTTCGGGATCGGCAACCACGAGGCGCACGGTCATGGGATCAAGCCCGCGTTCAGCCGCTTCCACGCTGGCGTAGAAGGATTTCAGGTCTATGCAGATGTAATGGCGCTGCTTTGTCATACCACGGAAGAATCTTTCATATAGCTGTGAATAGTAACCATATAGCGGGAAAACGCCCAAACGTATCAAACAAATGTTCTGTATTTATAATAGAACATACGTTCGCCAAAATCAACCGCAAGATATAGTAGTGGATTCGTTACTGTTCAGCCCCGAACCACGGATTCCAATGTGTTACCCAAAATGAGTTTTCGAAATGAGTTTTTCATATCCATGTCGTAGCAGTTTCTGTCTTAAAATGGTAGAATAATCCGGGAATGATTTTTCGTGTGGTAAACGCCGGGGAGAAAATGTACATATGAAGTTTCTGCACACATCCGACTGGCATCTGGGATTGACCTTCCGCGGCGGAATGACATATGCGGAAGACCAGAAATATGCCATTGAAGGGATATGCCGGATTGCGGAAGAGAAAAAAACGGACGGAATACTTTTATCGGGGGATGTTTTTGACAGAAGCATAGCATCCCCGGAGGCGCTTCGCCTTTATGACGAGGTGATGACCCGTATCTGCTCCGCGCTTGAAATTCCGGTATATATGATTGCGGGCAATCATGACGGAGCGGAACGCATATCCCAGCTGGGCGGGCTTCTTGAAAAAAGCGGTCTTCATATTGCGGGTGCGCTGACAAAAAAGCCCCGGGCGGTAAATGCCGGGAATGTGGATATCTTCCTGCTTCCCTGGATTTCCACGGACAAGGTAAAGGCCGTATATCCGGATAAGGCCGATAAGATCAATTCGATGGAAGACGCCTACAGGGTGGTTCTTGATGAATACCGCGCCTCATTTGTTAAAGGGCACGGTAATATTCTGGTATCCCACGCTTATATTGTGAATGCCGAAACCTCTGTCAGTGACAGGGCAGCGGAGGTTGGAAAAGCAGCCATGGTCAGTTCCGGATTGTTTGACGGTTTTGATTACGTTGCTCTGGGCCATCTCCACGGTCCGCAGCAGGTCAACGGAAAAATCCGGTACAGCGGTTCACCCATGGCTTATTCCTTCGGCAAAGAAGAGAAGCAGGTAAAGAGCGTGACGATCATTGATACCGACACTTGGACTCAGGAGATTGTTCCCGTGCCGCAGCTCCATAAAAGGACAACGCTTACGGGTACCTTTGATGAACTGATGAAGGCGGACTTTGACGATGATATTCTGAACGGATATGTCCGTCTTGAGGTTACCGACAGTTTTGTAGGGATGGATTCGATTGCCGCCTTCAGGGAAAAGTACCGTAATCTGCTGGAGGTGTCGGGGAAAAGCTTTGAGCGGGAGGATGCCGCAATCACGATGACCATAGAGGAATTCGAGAATGCCGATACCGATCCCGAATCCGTATTTATCCGGTATTGCCGGGATATTCTGAACGAGACACCGGGCGAACATATGATGGGACTGTTTAAAAGCGCGCTGGAAGAATACGTAAAGGAGGCAGTCCGGGTATGAGGCCGGTAAAAGTGGAATTTCAGGCGTTCGGCCCGTATGCGGGCTACGAATCGGTTGACTTTGAACTGCTTTCCGGAAAAGGTTTGTTTCTTGTCTGCGGAAAGACAGGCATAGGAAAAACCATGATTCTGGACGCAATGACTTTTGCGCTTTTCGGAAAAAGCAGCGGGCACGGCAGGGATGATTTTGAAGCCCTGCGCTGCACAAACGCCGATTTCGACAGAGCGACCTTTGTAAAATTCGAATTTGAAAATAACGGCAGGTATTATCTTTTTGAACGGAGACTGGAGCGTAAGAGAAAAAACCTTTCGGCTTCCTGCAATGTTTCCCGTAAAGGGGATAACGGCGTATGGCAGCCGCTTATGGAGAATCCCAGGGAAAAAGCCGTAAACGATAAGGCTGCAGAAATTATCGGGCTGGATTATGAGCAATTCCGGAGAGTTTACGTTCTTCCGCAGGGACAGTTTGAAAGATTCCTTACCTCCGGCTCCGAAGAAAAGGAAAAAATACTGACCTCTATTTTCGGTGAGGAGAAATGGCAGCTTATTGCCGAACGGTTTTATGACGAAGCCGGGAAGCGGAAGAATGAGCTGAAGGACATACAGGAAAAAATCCGAAACAGTCTTTCGGAGGAAGGCTGCGATTCCATAGCTGAGCTTGAGCAGAAGGTAGCAGATAACCGGGATCTGGAAAAAAATCTGGACAGAGAGTTTAAAAAAGCGGATTATGACAGCATAATAAAGGAGCAGCGGGAAATCCTCTCCAGGGTAAAGCGTTTCGGCGATTTACGCAAAGCCGGGAGCAGGCTTGCAGAGCTGGAAGCAAAAAAGGAGATACGTGCCGGATGGGAAAAAACGGCGGAAGTCGCCAGACGTGCCGAAAAAGTCAGGCTTCTTTTAGAGACGGAGCGAAAAGCCGCGGATGCTTTTGAGAAAAGGAAGAAAGATGAGGAGCTGGCAGGGGAGAAAGCGGACGCAAAGAAAAAGGCCTCAGCGGAAGCGTCTGAAAACTTAAGGCGGCATGCCGAAAAGGAAACCGCAACAGAGGCTCTTAAAACAAGAAAAATTCAATATGAGGAAAAACGCAGTGAGTATGAAGGCCTTGACGGGGCGGAGAGGGAGCTCGAAAATGCGAAAAAAGCCGCCGATGCTGCCCTGAAGGCTGAAAATGAGGCCCGAAAAAAGAGCGATTCGTTTTCTGAAGTGATTTTGCAGCTTCAGAATGATTATACAGCGCTTCAGGGCAGACATGAGGAATTACTGAACGCCTATCTTGCGGGTATAACAGGCGAACTTGCCGAAAAGCTTGAGGCGGGCATGGCCTGTCCTGTCTGCGGCAGCAGGGAACATCCGAACAAGGCGAAGCCGGCAGAAAACAACGTCACCAGGGCAGAGGTGGATTCCGTAAAAAAAGAGGCGGATCAGAAATATTCAGAGCTGCAGAAAAAGGCTGCCGAACAGGAAAAAGCAAAGAAGCTGACGGAAGAGAAGCATGCCGCGTTCGAAAAGGCAAATACTTTTGCAGCTGCTCTTTCGGAACGCTTTAACAGTAAAAAAAAGAGCCTGATTCCCGGAATTGAGACCCTTACGGAGCTGGAAACGGAAACGGAAAAGCTTCGGAAAGAAATTGAAGAATACGGGAATATAAAGTCACGTCTGACCGAAGCGGAGAAAAATGCTAAAGACGAATACACCAGGGCTCTGGCCGTGGTAAGTTCCGCCGGAAAAGAGCGGGAGGCCGCGGGAAAAGCACTTGATGAAGCAAAGAAGGCGGTTAAAACAGGCCTGAAAGCGAACGGGTTCGAATCCGCCGGGGAAGCGGAAGGGCTTATGCTGTCCGGGGAAGATCTCGAAGAGCTGACTTCCCGCATGGCAGATTATGACGCGGATTTAAAGACCGCAAAAGAGAATCTCGCTGCTCTTAACGCGGAGCTGGCGGATCTTGAAGAGCCGGACGAAAACAAATGCCGGGAAATTCTTGATGCTGCGGACAGAGCCCGGGAAGAATACATAGGAAAAAAATCCAGGCTTGCAGGGGAGACAGAAAGACTTCAGAAAAAGGTTACGGATCTTAAGGCCGGGGGAGCCGGAATTGAAGAAAAAATACGCGAGGCGGATGAAGACTTTGCCTTTGCGAAGAAGCTTCGCGGTGATTCCGGAACCGGCCTTCAGCGATATGTACTCGGCATTATGTTTTCATCAGTGATAACGGCGGCCAACAGGATGCTGGAAATGGTTCACGGGGGCAGATACCGTCTCTTCCGTTCAGACGACAAGGCTCAGGGCTCCAACAAGCGGGGACTTGAGCTCAAGGTATTTGACAGGAACAGCGGGGAGCATGACGGCCGTTTTGTGAATACTCTTTCCGGGGGAGAGAAATTCCTGGTCTCCCTCGCCCTGTCCATCGGAATGTCCACGGTGGCTCAGAAGAGCGGTATCAAAATAGAGGCTCTGTTTATTGACGAAGGCTTCGGATCGCTGGATGATGAGTCCATCGGAGATGCGATGAACGTCCTTAACGATATACAGGAAGCAAACGGTCTTGTCGGGATAATATCTCATGTACAGCTCCTGCAGGATCAGATTCCGAGTAAGCTCAGAGTGGAAAAAGACGAACGTGGCAGTCATATAGTTCAGACAGTGGGCTAAGAAACCGGAGGTTATATGATACTTGAAGAAAGATTAAAAAAACAGCTTGATTTTGTTCTGGAGATTGATAAGGAAAAAAATATCTTTCGCCAGACTCATCTGTCAGGGCACGGCAGGAACGAGAACGACGCGGAACATGCCTGGCATATGGCCGTGATGGCATACCTGCTGAAGGAGTATTCCAATGAGCAGGTGGATATTGCAAAGGTTATGCTCATGTGTTTAATCCATGATATAGTTGAGATTGATGCCGGGGATACCTACGCTTATGACCCGGTGGCCCGCTCAACGCAGAAGGAACGTGAGGAAAAAGCCAGGGAAAGAATCTTCTCCCTCCTTCCCGATGACCAGAAAGCAGAGCTCACGGCAGTTTTTGACGAATTTGAGGAAAGTGCCACGCCGGAAGCCAGGTTCGCCCGTGCCATGGATAATCTCCAGCCGTTATTGCTCAATGACAGCAATGACGGCAGCGACTGGAGAGAGCATGACGTAAATACGCAGCAGGTATATGAAAGGCAGAAGAAGACAAAAGCGGGCTCCGAAAAGCTGTATGAGGTGACGGACGCTCTTATAAAAAAACATAAGGAAAAGGGGAATCTCAAATGACATTTTATATGCCGGTCAGGATTTTTGAAGAAAAAGAATGTGTTAAAAATCACGCCCGTGAAATCGGAGCCTTCGGTAAAAGGGCACTTATAGTGACGGGAAAGAGCTCAGCTTTCTCCAACGGATCTTTTGACGACGTGGCTGACGCCCTGAAGCAGGAGGGCGCAGAATACAAGGTATTTTCAGAGGTTGAGGAAAACCCGTCCACGGATACCGTGCTGAATGCCGGAAAAAGATTTTCCGATGAAAATATAGATTTCGTCATCGGCATTGGCGGGGGCTCTCCCATGGATGCTGCAAAGGCCATAGCCCTTGTTTTGAAGCACCCGGAGGCCGACCTTGAATATCTTTATGACGCCTCGAAAGCTTCAGACGCGCTTCCGGTCATCTGCATACCGACTACCTGCGGTACGGGTTCGGAGGTCACGGGAGTGTCGGTACTGACACGCCATGATAAGAAGACAAAGCTGTCAATGGTTCATAAGGTATTTCCGGCACTTGCCCTTATTGACGGAAAATATCTTAAGTCTGCTTCCAAAACCCTGATAGTAAACAGTGCCGTGGATGCCCTGTCCCATATTTACGAAAGTATTCTGAACGCAAAGGCGACCGACTATGTATGGATGGCGGCAGAAGCCGGTATGAAAGCCTGGGCGCAGGTACGGGACGTGCTTGCGGGAAAAAGAGAGGCCGGCGAAGAGGACTTTGCCCTTCTTATGCGCGCCTCCGCCTTTGCCGGAATGTCCATTGCCCAGAGCGGTACCTCTCTTCCCCATGCTTTGAGCTATTTTCTGACCTATGATCTGGGGCTTCCCCACGGAAGAGCGGTAGGATATTTCCTCCCCGGTTTTCTTTCGGCCGCTCCCGGGGAAGAGCGAAATAAGCTTCTGAAGCTGTCCGGTTTTTCGGATTTAAGTGAGTTTACGGCTTTCCTTAAAAAGGTCTTCGGAGAAATGAACATCCCTGAGAATGAGCTTGAAAGAGCCTTCGAGACGATAAAAAACAATCAGGCAAAGATGAAGTCCGCATCCTTCCCGGTGGATGATGAGGTTCTGAAGGGAGTGGTATTTAATCAGTGGTAAGCATCATTCTGTCGTTGTCGAAGGCTTTGCCGGATACTTCCCTGAAGCGGTCGAGAAGATCCTGAACGGTCATGGCTTCTCTTTCGGCACCGGATACATCCAGAATAATCCGGCCGCCCTCCATCATTATGGTGCGGCTCCCCATTTCCAGGGCTGAGCGCATATTATGAGTTATCATAAGGCAGGTCAGATGTTCTTTTTTCACGGTGTCCTCCGTGATACTCTGCACCTTGTCGGCGGCCGCGGGATCAAGCGCCGCAGTATGCTCGTCAAGGAGCAGAATACTCGGAGGATTTATCGTGGCCATAAGCAGGGTTACAGCCTGCCGCTGTCCTCCGGACAGAAGTCCCATGGGCTGTTTCATGCGATCCTCCAGCCCCATATTCAGTCTGCTGAGAATCTCCCGGAATTCATTCCGCTGTTTATTATCCATTCTTGTGAACCAGCCGCCTTTTCCGGCCGCCAGCATCAGATTTTCCTCTATTGTCATTCCTGCCGCCGTACCCCTTAAGGGATCCTGAAACAGCCGTCCTATTTTCCGGGCTCTTAAATGCTCCGGCAAAAGGGTCACGTCCCTGCCGCCCAGCATGATGCTTCCGCTGTCTATGAGAAAACTCCCCGCGATGGCGTTAAAAAGCGTGGATTTTCCGGCGCCGTTTGAGCCTATTATGGTTATAAATTCGCCATCGGCAACCTCAAGAGTCAGATCATCAAGGGCCTTCTTCGCGTTGATGGTTCCGGGAGCAAAGGTTTTTGAAATATGAGACAGCTTAAGCATTGCCCCTCCTTCCCTCGCTGAGTCTGCGCCTGATAACGGGGAGCCTGTCTTTGAAATAGGGCCCGCTTATGGCTATAATCACTATGACAGACGAGACAAGCTTGAGCATATATGCGGGCATGTTGAACCTCAGTGCTATGGTATATACCAGCCGGAAGATGATGGAACCCGCTACTGCGCCGACTGCCTTTACCGTGATCCCGCCCTTTGTGAAAAGCACCCGGCCTATAAGGAGGGATGCCAGCGCTATCGTCACCATTCCCGAGCCGATGTCAATGTTCACGGATTTCTGTGACTGCGCCAGAAGGCAGCCTCCCAGAGCCGTAAAGGAATTGGAAATGCACAGTCCGACGGTCGTTGTGAAGGCGGGATTAATAGAGGAGGACCTTACCATGTCCGGATTGTTTCCCGTAGCCCTTATGGCAAGTCCCAGCCTTGTACTCAGAAAAAACGAAAGAAAAGCCACAACGGCAGCCACTGCGATGAACGCCACGATAAGCCGGTAGCTTTCCGCAAACACGGTCCCTTTCAGAGCATCCTTCAACAGGGTAAATACTGTCACGGTTCTGTTCATATTCAGGAGCGAGGCGTTTCCCATTATGGCAATATTGACTGAGTACCATGCGGTGTTTACTATGATGCCCGCCAGCAGACTCTCTATTCCCATTCTGGTCTGCAGTATCGATACAATAAATCCTGAAAGCACTCCGGCGATCATGGCAGCGGGAACAGACAGATACGGATGCCCGGATATGGCGGCCACCGCTCCCACGGTGGCCCCCATTGTAAAGCATCCGTCTGTGGACAGATCACATACGTTAAGCATGGAATAGCTTAAATACAGTGCCAGCACCGCCAAGGCGCTTAGGAGCCCGAGCTCAAGTGCGGTTTGAATCAGTGATATCGTCATTACTCAAAGCTTTCTGCTGTAGTGATGCTCTCAACTTTTGTGCAGTAGGGAGCGAAGGTTTCCGACAGTTCGTTAAAGGACAGGCCCAGCTTGCCGCAAATGTCGGTATTAATGGTTGCGGTGCCGTTGTCAAAGGTTCTGACGGAGGTGGAGGCGGGATCTTTCCCCTCGAGCAGTATTTCAGCCACCATTTCCGCCGTTTCAGCGCCAAGATTTGCATAATCAACCCCGTAACCCAGGAAGGCTCCGTTGAGGGCGAAGGAATCAGCTCCGGCGTAGTGAAGAATTCCCGCATCCGCAAGCTTTTCATATATCGTAAGCTCCGCGGTCATGACGGTATTGTCGGAAGGGGTGAATATTGCTTCAACTCCGTCTGATATAAAAGCGTCTGCTGCAAGAGAAATCTCGTCAACACTGGTACCCGTGTGCTCCACATATTCTATGCCCCTGCTTTCAAGGAATTCCTTTGCCTGGGCTATGGCCGCGGTGGAGGCATCCTGTCCCACGTCATAAAGGAGCCCCACCTTGCTGATATTACTGTTCTGCGCGAGGATAAGATTCATTATAGCTTCGGTATCCAGCTGGTCGGAGGTGCCGGTGATATTTGCTCCCGGCGCTTCCATGGACTCGACGACCCCGGTTCCCACCGGATCCGATACCGCCGCGAACACCACCGGGATCCGGTTATCCTCGGTCGCCCCCTGCATGCTCATCGCCACGGGAGTTGCCACACCAACCATAAGATCCACCTCGTCGGCGATGAAATTTGCAATAATCTGTGAAAGTACATTGGAATCGGCGTTGCAGTTATCGTATTCTATCTTGAAATTCACTCCCCTCTGAGTGCCGATTTCTTCAAGACGGCTTTCGATATTGTCCACAATCTGGTTCAGCGAAGCATCGTCCACATAATTGCAGATACCGACCTTAAAGGTGGTTCCGGTACTCGCCGATACGTCTCCTGCTTCTTGTGCGGTACCTGCTTCCGCCGCGGAACCTGCTGCGTCGGAGCCCGCTGCGGCCGCACAGGCTGTCAGCGATAAAGTCATTGTCAGTGCAGTTAATAATGCCATGATCTTTCTTTTCATTTTTTCCTCTCCTCTTTTCCTTTTTTGAGGACAGGCCGCTGCCGGTGTCCGGCAAATAAAAAACCTGTCCCTGACAGTTGTTACTGCTGGGACAGGTATTAATAACCTGCGGTGCCACCCGGCTTGGTGCAAAATACACCCACTTAGCGCATACGGGTACCTCATAAAGGTACTGGCATATGCCGGACTTTGATCACGGAGATCCTCACTCCGTCTCCCATACTCCGGTTTCCCGTTTCTGTTTGCCCTTCGAGGTCCATTCATCAGCGCTCTTTATATCACAATCCCACCGTCTGTGACTCTCTCTTATAAAGTCTGTCGCTGACTACTCACTCCTCATCAACGGTTTAGTAGAAGTTAGCACATAGCCTGAAACAAGTCAAGGCTTTTTTTAAATTTTGTTCGCATTTTTCTTATTTTTTCCACATAATGCTCCGCCAGTTCATGATCTTTTTCCGAAAGCTTTCCCTTTTTATGTATTTTATTGACCATTCGTATATAGCACAGGAATGAAGCTTTTTCCTCCACACTCTGAAGAATTTTTTCATCATCCGTGCCCATATAATATTTCAGAAAATAATCAAAAAACGCTTTGGCGGTCTGATAGGAAAACCCCATAAAATCCTCTACGACTGACGGGTCATTTTCTCCCAGAACCACATAAAAATAATAAAGATCACTTATCTCGACTATCGGACGTCCTGTGGAAAGCCGGTCCATATCAATGAGCAGTGGTTCACCGTTTTGAAGAAATACGTTTCCGGTATGGAAATCACCGTGGATCAGAGTCCGGGAAGCAGGAAGCATATCAACGAGCTGCATGCATCTTTCTGCAAGTTCTTCATCCTCTTTTTCAATTCCGCCTCTGATATAACCCTTCAGCCGCTCTGACGCCTGCGGAAAATTATCCTCCTCCGTGACTTTGATGGCGTGGATTGTCTGCGACAGTTCCGCCATTATTTTCGCATATGTCTCCACCTGTCCCGGATTTTTGGCGATACAGGCGGAAATCGTTTCTGAATCAAGCAGCTCATACATGGCGCCATACAGTTTCCCGACAGAAACAATCCCAAAGGAAATGGCCGTCGGAACCCCCAGGGTAAAGGCCCTGCGGCTCTTTGAAATCTCCTGTTCCACGTCACGATAGGTATTGTTCTGGTTAAAGACCTTTATTACGAGCTCATCGTCGTAGCGGTACACTTCTCCCTTTGCACCCCATCCGATGCGCTTACAGCCGTCCACGGAGACTTCCTTGTATTTGCGGTATCTGGCTTTTTCCCGGTCAAAGGTTCCCGGCCATATAAAGTTGATATGTTTTATATACTCCTTAAATGCGCCTGTTTTATTAAGAGAGAGCTCCACTGCCTCGCCAATGCTTCGGTAATACCAGCAGTGCTGCTGGGGATCGCTCTGATGGAGATCCTTCCACATGTCTTCCCCCCGTTCAGAATATGTCCCTGCCAGAGACCGGATATTAGCAAGCTTATCCGCAAGCCACAGCATCTGCACCCCGATATCCCGGCTGTTCTTTAAAACAAGCAGGGATTCCTCCTTGCGGCGTTTCCATGTAGTTCTCCGGTCTTCCTCCGGATATTTGTTTTCGGTTTCGGAATCCACCAGCTTTGCAACCCTTTTCCCGAAGCGTTTTTCTATCTCGCCGAGGGTTCCGTCCGTATCCTCCACAATATCATGCAGAATTCCCGCAGTTATAATATCCTCATCATCCGTCATCGTGGACAGAATCTGTGCCACCTCCAGGGGATGCAGTATATAAGGTATATGCCCGAATTTGCGGACTTTTCCCTGATGCATAACGGTCGCATAAATTATTGCTTCTTCCAGTTTATTCATCATTTCAGATTCCTTTTATACAAATATACAAACAAAGCAAAACATGCGGCCGCAAAAATGATTCCCACGGGATACGCCACGCCGGCGCTTAATGAAAAGCCTTCATCGGCCATAAGAATATATGTGCAGCTTACGGCGGACATGAAGGTTGCGGGCAGTGCAGTCATCATGCTTTTATACTTTTTGTCAGCATTTTTCAGAAGGTATGCAGTCGCAACCCATAAGCTTATCATTGCCAGCGTCTGGTTGCTCCATGAAAAATATCTCCACAGCACGTTGAAATCAAGCTGTGTAAGGATTGCTCCCAGAGCCAGCAGCGGAACTGTTATAACCAGTCTGTTTTTTATGGGTTTCTGATCAAGCCCTGTAATTTCACTGAGGATCAGCCTTGCACTTCTGAATGCGGTATCGCCGGAAGTGATGGGACAGGCTACAACCCCTATGACAGCCAGAATACCGCCGGCATGTCCCAGTAAACCTGTTGATATGTCATAAACCACTCCGGATTGTCCTATTGATGACAGGGCACTGCTCAGCTCACTTGTCGCTCCGTAAAAAGCAACACCGCCGGCTGCCCAGATAAGAGCTATCACTGACTCGGTAAGCATAGCCCCGTAAAAAACCTTTCTTCCCTCGCGCTCGGAAGATATACACTTTGCGATCATCGGAGACTGGGTCGCATGAAAGCCCGATATTGCCCCGCATGCCACTGTTATAAACATGAACGGCCATATGGGAAGACCTGACGGATGCAGATTTTCGAAGCTTATCTCGGGTATATGATATCCGCCCTTTATAATTCCCGCGTAGATCCCGACGGCCATTATTATCAGCACGACACCAAATACCGGATAAAGCTTCCCTATTATCTTATCGATAGGCAGCAGCGTGGCTAAAACATAATAGATAAGAATCACGACTATCCAGAAACCCACTCCCAGGTTTTCCGGTGTAAGCCTTGCAATAAGTGCTGCCGGGCTGGTTACGAACACGGTTCCCGTAAGCAGAAGCAGCACTATCGAAAAAATACGCATGCCCCACCTTGCGCCGGAGCCGAGATATATCCCGGACAGTTCGGCAATGGATTTACCCTCGTTCCTTTCGGAAATCATTCCTACCATATAGTCATGTACCGCACCGCCAAGAAGCGATCCGAATATTATCCAGAGGAAAACTACCGGACCGAAGCATGCACCCATCAGCGCTCCGAAAATGGGGCCTGTCCCGGCAATATTTAAGAGCTGCACAAGAAAGGCTTTCCAGGTCTTCATCGGCACGAAATCCACTCCGTCATTCATTCTGACAGCGGGGGTTTCCCTGTCATCCGGTGAAAACACTTTTTCAACTATTCTGCCGTAGGTAAAATATCCTGCGATCAAAACACCCAGTGACAGTAACAATGACAACATGACAACAACATCTCCTTTGCTTTTTTATCAATTATATCACCCCGTCTTTCGGTTTGCATCCCTTGAATGTAGTAAACAATCGGATTTCGTGTTATTATTATGCCGTATAACCTATCCGAAATCCTGCAGTTTTGAAAGGAAGAAGCTATGGGCGATAATCCGTTACAGGAAAAAAGACAGGCATTTCAGAATGATTTCATGACCATGAATGAATCCGCCGTGGGGCAGGAGGTATATGAGGCCACTTTTCAGGATCAGAGTCAGGCGGAAAACCTCCTTGCTTCCGGCGGCGGCGAGGAATTAGGACCACTGGAGCAGGAACTCAGGTCCCTCTCGGTGATAAACGAGATCAGGGCCTTAAGAGAAAAGCTCCTGTCCTCGGAAGAGGAGGGCGGAACGCCGATGAAGCTCATGGAAAGGGTGGAGTCCCTGGAGGCAATCTATGCCAATATCCGGGTCGCCGACAGGAACGCGGCGGAGGCCATGGCCTTAAGCAAGGACACACGTTTATATATATTTTTCGATCTCTGTCATCAGTTCAAGCCTTGTCGGAGGTTTTAAAAGATACCCCTGAGGCTTCAGCTTCAATACCGCCTGAACATGTTCTTTGTCATTGATGCCCGTAAGAAAGATCACGGGGATGTCCTTTAAATCCTCTTCCGCCCTTATCATCTCCAGTGTCTGTCTTCCGTCACAGACAGGCATCTCGTAATCAAGGATGATAATGTCCGGCCGTCTTCTGCCGATCTCCGTCATGGCCTTTATGCCGGAGGTTGCCACGCTCACATCATAGTAGCCTTTGAGCATTGCGCTTAAGTTCCTTAAGGTCATCGGATTATCATCTACCAGAAGCACATTCTTCAGCAACGGCTCCTCAACAAATTCTTTCTCTTCTTTTTCCGAAATTTTCAGATTCAGTCTTGCACAGACAGCCGCAATAACATCCCTGTTTTCCACCGGCCTTATCAGATTCTCAAACTGCCCGTCTTCATAGTATTTCAAGAAGGTACTTTTCTCGCTCTCAGTTCCAATGGTGATAACCGGGATACGATAATAGTGATTGGAAAGTATCCTGAATACACGCTTATCATATTCCTGCGCTCCTACAAGGCTTATGATGATCAGATGCGGTTCAAACATCCCGATCATTCCCTCTGCCGCCTCCGATTTAAGTTCGCAGAGCTGTACCTGAAAATATTCCGAAAGCCCTTTGATAAGGTCCTTCAGCACATCGTTGAGCTTTCCGAAAAGCAGTATCTTTTTCATAACGGTGATTCCCCCTGGGCTAACTTATCATTGATATCGGAAATAATCTGCAGCACCCTGTCCTGGTCAAGCTGTGCGACTGCCGCCTTCAACGCGTCAAATTCACCTGCAGCCACCCCGGGCAGTCTGAAGGATGAAAGCTTTTTTATCGCATCATCCGCTCCGTCTATGTCCATCTCCTTCATAGCGGCTGAAAGCATATTAAGAAGAACTCCCAGAATCTCCGGTTTAATCTCTTCTTTTTCCTCCGAATAACCGGCAGCTATTCCCGGATACTCCTTCAGCCGGTCCTTATAGCTTCTCCATTCCCTTATGAATACATCGTGCAGCCGGTCTATGGTAGCTTCATCACCATCAGCTGCTGCTTTTTCAAGAACGGCCGCCATGCCGGCAAGGGTAATGATCCCGATGGAATTCGCGACGCTCTTCATCCCGTGGACCATGATCCTGTAATCATTAAGAGTTTCCGGCATAGAGTTTTTAAAGCGCTGGAGCTCATCAGCCTGCTCTTCGAGGACAGCCTCGAATTCACAAAGGGAGGAATCCAGAATCTCCCTGCTCTGAAGCCGCATCAGGGCAACCTTCCAGTCAAGGCCGAAAATAACGGGAAGATCCTTTATCTCCGCTGAAGTAACAACAGCTTCACTTCTCTTTTCCGGTCCGGCAGTACCCCCGGGTGCGCCTTTAACCTTCTCCGCCGGAAGCATTTCCCTTAAGGTTTCTTCAAGCTTGTCTGACGAAACAGGCTTGGACAGATACCCGTCAAAGCCCTCCGCAAGATAACTCTCCTTCGCTCCTGCGACCGCATTGGCAGTCAGCACAACGATCGGCGTGTCCGCGCAGGGCCCGTCTTTCAGAGCCTTTATCCTTTTCAGGGTCTCAATACCGTCCATATCCGGCATCATGTGATCCATGAATATTATATCAAAATGCCGGCCGGCTGAAAGCCCCAATGCCTCTTTTCCGCTTCCCGCCTCTTCGATTTTTATTTCCGTCTGTTTAAGGAGCGAGGTGAAGACCTTGCGGTTCATGCTGTTGTCATCAACCAGAAGGATATGCGCATCCGGCGCCGTGAATGACTCTGTATAAAAGTACTGCTCTGATGTGAGATTTTCGATGTTTTTTTCAAAATCCCCGACCGGGGACATATCGGAGATTCCCTGCCAGAGATCAAAATAAAATTTAGAGCCCTTCCCATACTCACTGGTCAGCTCGAGCTCCGCCCCCATAAGGTCGAGAAGCTTCATCGTGATCGGAATTCCCAGACCGGTTCCCTCAATCTTTTTAAGCTGTCCTCCATCGATCCTCTGGAAGCTTGCAAAGAGCTTTACCATATCGTCATATTTAATCCCGATACCGGTGTCCTCTACTTCAAAGCGTAAAAGAACGTTGTCCCTCTGCCCCTTCTCGTCTTTATAAAGCTCCTTCATACTGACTCTGAGCTCCACCGACCCCTTCTCCGTATATTTAACGGCATTGGTGAGGAGGTTCATCAGCACCTGCCTTACCCTCACATCATCCCCGATAAGGCCCGCGGGAATATCAGGGGATACATGTATTCTGAAGACAAGGTTCTTATCCTCCGCCCTGAACCTTATCATATTGGAGACATCGTGGATCAGGCTCGATAAATCATAAGGAGCGGGAAGAATCTCCATCTTTCCCGCTTCAATCTTACTTAAGTCCAGGATGTCATTGATAAGGGAAAGCAGGATCTTACCGGCCACCCGGATATCCGTCGCATATTCCCGGATAGTGCTGTCTCCGCTTTCCCTTAAGATCATCTCATCCATGCCCAGGACAGTATTAATCGGTGTTCTGATCTCATGGGACATCCTTGCAAGAAAGATCGATTTTGCCTTATTGGCGTTGTCTGCGATCTTTTTCTGCTCCTCCAGTTCCTTAAGATGTCTGTAGTGACCTGTGACGTCCATGATGATATAGATCCTGCCGCCGCCCTGCAACTCCCCTTCCATGCTCTTTTCTTCAAATGTATAAAGCCTGTCCCCCACGGTGACCGGCTTATCCGTTTGAATGGAATTTGTGATCTGCTCTGTTACTCCCCTGATATCGTTTTTCAGCTCCGGAAAAATCCTAAGAGCCGCTTTATTCTGGTATACAGCCTCTCCTCTTGTATTCAGGACGATCACTCCGGTCGAAAGCTCATCAATGATCACATCCTTCGCCGCAGTCTCGACGTCCACAAGATTAAATCTGAAGATCGCGATCAAAAGGATGACTGTACTCAGAGAAAATCCTATCTGATTAAAATCGTAATACCTGCTGACAGGCAATACGGCAAAAAGACAGATCACGGTCTCGATCAGCAGAGCGGATAAGAGCATCAGGATCTGTTTTTTCTTCCCGGGATCCCTTTCCTTTACGAATGACTTATACAGCATTATAAGGCATGCTGCGATCACCGTCACAACGATAATATCCCAGAAATAGTACCAGGGACCTCCCTGCGAGAGCAGGAGAAGCCGGTCTGCTTCCGGTTCCAGCTGATAACGCGAATAAAACAGGCCTGTCTGCTTTGTCGTAACAATAATTATGCAGGTGAGCCCGACAATCAGACTCCCTGCGATCTCAAGCCATTTCGGGAGCCTGTACCCGCATATACAGCTGCAGATCTGAAGGCCTGCGATCAGAGTAAAGATCTTTCCTCCCCAGGAAAGCAGATGGGCCATAAAAAACGCTTCTTCCGTGTGACAGTATAGCATCATCAGATAACCGATGCTGCTTACAAGCATTGACCCGCAGTGCATCAACAGCAGAGCGTGGAGCCTGGTTCTCATATTCCTTAATACGATACCAAGCTCCGTAATGATGATAAAAACATTAATCCACTGGATTATTTTTACCGCTGTCTGCATCCTTTACCTTACTTTCGCTCTCTTCCCTGTCCGGGCCCGGAATCGGAAAAACCTGCTGCGAAAACTTACGAACTGAACTGGATCTCCACCAGCTCATTGTTCTTAAATACCAGAGTGATCGGAAGCCCGCTCTTTCCTTCCAGGAAATCCTTTACAAGATCCATTTTGTCAAAGAAGGAGCTCTCCTTTGTTTCCTCCTGAAATTCGATGCACTTGCAGGAGTCCGACACATTGATCACATAGGTCTGCTTCGGATAAGTCGGGGACGGGCTGTTCACGAATTCAGAGAGGGCCGTAGTGATCGTCATGACCTTTCCGTCTGCGGAAAGCTCTCCTTCATATTCGGCATCGGTAACATATTCTCCGTCCGCGATATCGGTGCCCTCTCCCGCATCACCTTCACTGTCAGAAAGATCCACTCCCGAAAGATCTATTTTATTACCGTTAAAATCCGTGCCCTGCAGGGTCTTGGGATCGATCTCATACCAGTCGATCGTCGCTGTATGATCGTCCATGTCCTCATATAAATGAATATAAAGATTTCCGTTTTCCATGACCTGATCCAGCTCCGCCACCGGGGCACCGCTGTATTTCCTAGCCAGCTCCACGATCTCGTCATTGCTCAGCTCACCGGCATCCGCAGTTTCTTCTTCCGGCTCCTCCTCATCCATTTCATAGTCTTCCGCTTCCTCATCATAGTCTTCGAAATCCGCATCTTCCTCGAAGTCTGCGTCTTCGAATTCTTCATCCTCAAAATACTCCTCGTCGGCCTCTACCGCTGCCGGCGCGGCTGCTTCACCGCAGCCGATGAGGAGACTTGCGCAAAGAGTTCCCGCAAAAATAATGGCCATTAATCTTCTGATTGTTTTGTTCATTTTCCTTCTCCTTTTCATTAATATGTGATGACTAATATATCACAAGGCACTACTACCTTTATGATCCCTGATGTTTACTTCCGTTTTTCCTGTATATCGATTCCGTCATCCCGTTTTACCGCGGCTCTGACGTTTCTCAGCTCATCCGGAAACAGCTCATCGGAGACAGGTACTCCCCCGGCAGCTCCGGACAGCTTGTTCCGAAGTCTTTTCTTATGATCGCTCCCTTTTGTAAAATTCACATCCCGGAGCAGCTTTTCCATTTCATTAAACTCTTCTGACATAGTGACCACCTGAATAGAATAAACTGTTATTGCCATTTAGGTTTATTCGGATATCTGCCCGATCCTTCTGTCAATTATATCAAGTGCATCCGGTAAAACTACTATCTCCTTCCTGACAGTTCCGCATATAAACCACAGTCAGCTCTGGCGGCAGCCTTTGCCCCACAATTTATTAAGCCTCCGGCTACCGCCTTCATATCTTTCAGGTCGACCTCCCCATCCGGAACCTCTTTGCGGAACCCGTCGGCTTCTTCAAAGGTAAACTCAAGCCCGATCTCCCTTGCGATCGGCACGATCACCGCCTCGAACACAGCCTTCTCATCGGTCTTGTCCCCTTCGTAAGCCTTCGCCGCCGCTTCAAGCTTTTTCTGAAGCTCCCCGTCCTTCATTACCTTCTCTTCAAATTTTATCACATTTTCTTTTGACATTCTGTATCCCTCCTTTAAAAAATTCTTTTGAAAATACAAGGTTTTTGTTTTCTGTTATTTACACGTATCAGAATCCGAAATGCGACAGGATTTTTTATGTTTTTCAAAAATTTTTTCATCGTTGAAAAATCATTGAAAAATCCTTGATATTTCTATCAAAATTCTTGATTTAGTGCATCTTATGATGTTATGCTTAAATTATCAGATATGGTGTGCTTTGTAATACTTGCAACGGAGGTTGAATCAAAAATGATGATCAGATTCAGAAAAGCTATCACATTATTATTAACAATACTCATGATCACCGCTTTACCGGGATGCACTTACCAGCTCCCGGCTGTACCGGCCGGGGAAGACGCATCTTCAGAGGCGGGCGTGTCCGAAATAGATCCGTCGGTTGACACGGGGGCACCGGAAGAAGTGCCCGAGGGCACAGATGCGGCCGACGAAGCGCCTGCAGACAGCGGTGTGACTACAGGCGGAAGCCCCTGGATCGACTCTGATATCAAGGCCAATCTGACAGAGGACATGGAGCTTTCCATAAAGGATGACTTTAATCTGGCTGTGAACTATGACTGGCTTATGAATGCTGATATTCCTGAAGGAAAACCTGCCTACAATGTATTTTATGAGGCAGGAGAAAGTATCGAGGAAAATATCGCAAAATATATGGATGACAAAGCCGCAGAAGGCCAAAGCCATGAGGCTGACTTAGCCCGGACCTTTTATCATGCGCTCCTTGACTGGGAGGCGCGGGATAAGACCGGCTTTGAACCGGCCCTGGAAAAGATCACTGCCATAAAGGAGATAAAGGATACTAACGAGCTGACCTCATTCTTATGTGATATGAAAAAAAGCTGTTTCGTGCCTTCAGGGGTCGATATATTTAATGATCCGTATTTTGATGATTCTACAAGATATATCGTGAAGATAGACGATATCAACACGGGTCTGATCCTTAAGGATTCCTCCGAATATAAGGAAAGAACCGAGATGGGAGAGGTATATTATCAGGCAGCGAAGGAGCTGACGGAAAGCGTGCTCACTCGAGCCGGTTTTTCCAAAGACGAGAGCGACTCGGTCTTTGAAGGGGCAATAGAATATGAAACTTTTCTTGCTAAGGAGGTTCCTGCGCCGGCAGAGCTTAATTCTCCCGAATATTATAAGAGCATAACCAACGTTTATGATATGGACAGCTTAAAAGAGCTGTATAAAGCATATCCCATCGAAGAGCTCCTTGAGGCAAGGGGATACGGCGGCGCCGAACAATATCAGGTGACGACTCCGGACTACGCTGCAAACCTCGGAAGCCTTTATAACGAGGAAAATCTCGAACTGATAAAGGACTATATGCTCGTACATTTCTGTATAAATGCTGTAAATAAGCTGGACAGCGAGACATTTAAAGCCTATAACCGGTATCGCAATACTATGTACGGTACTTCGGGAAATATTTCCGATACCTACTATGCTACCAATATGGCACGCACTTTTCTTCCGGATGCAATGACAAAGGTCTATGTAGATTATTATCACCTGGAAGACAGTAAGGAAAAGGTCAAAAAAATCTGCGAGGATATAATCGCTGTTTATGAAGATATGCTTATGGAAGAGGATTGGCTTTCAGCGGAAATGAAGGAAAAGGCGGTAGAGAAGCTTCAGTGTATGAAAATCCATTCCGTATATCCTGACAAACTTATGGATTATGACAATCTGGAATTAACCGGTGACTCGCTATTCGGGTATTTTGAGCAGGTAGAAACCTTTAATATGCGGCATGATGCATCCTATACAGGGCAGCCGGTTGACAACGCAGAATGGAACTTCATCCAT
>JAILBQ010000006.1 GCA_024680815.1 Lachnospiraceae bacterium
CGTCAGCAGTTCTTCCTTTGTCATTTCCGCATAAGGTTTCATCTTGCTCCTCCGTCTCCGAAAAAATCAATTAATAACTTTTCTATTATACTCCAAAAAGGCTTATCATTCAAAGTTAAGAAAACGGCAGCGGTTCAGGCAGGCGAAAAGCTCAGCCCTCCGGGGAAGGGTCAGCCCCGTCGCAACGTAGGAACCCGGATAAAGGGCATCCGGCCCCTCTTTCTCCAGCTTTTTCATCAGCAGGTCTATGCATTCCGTGAGCGTTCGTTTTCCGTCTATGCAGTTCTTTCCGAGGAAAAGCAGGGCCTTCGCAAGAGCCGCGCTCTGGCCGCTTTCCACGATCTGCTCCACGTATCGAAGCTCCACGGTATCGTGGTTTACGCTGAAGCCGTCCCGGCCCAGGGTTTTGGTTTTGACCCGCTCCCCGGTGTTTAAAAAGCGCAGAGGCCGGGGAATGCGGCCTTTTTCCGGAAGCATTATTTTTTCCGGAGTCCCGGCGCCGGCTCCGGCCTTCTCTGCCGCCTCCTTCGCTTCCTTCGTTATATCCACCGGTTCGTAGCGGTCCATCTGGATTATTGTATCGGCAATGGGGAAAAAAGCCCCGAAGCTTCCCGCCACAAGAATCGTGGAAATCCCCGCCCCCTCAAAGAGAGCGCGGATCCGGTCAATAAACGGAATGATGGGCTCCTTATCCGGATGAATCACGCTCTGCATAAGGTGGTCCCTTATCATGAAATTGGTGGCGCAGGTGTCTTCATCGATTAAAAACAGCCTGCTCCCGCCCTCGATGGCCTCCATGACGTTGGCCGCCTGGGAGGTGGAGCCGCTGGCGTCTTCGGTGGAAAAACTCTTCGTGCTGCGCCCGTCGGGAAGGTCCCGGATAAAAAGGGAAATATCCACGCCGTGGACGCTCCGTCCGTCTTCGGCGCGTAGCTTCATGGCGCTTTTGTCCGTGAACACAAATTCCCGGCCGTCCCCGGCGATATGGTCGTACACTCCCCGCTCCAGCGCATGCAGGAGGGTGGATTTTCCGTGATAGCCCCCGCCCACAATCAGGGTGATCCCCTTCGGAATTCCCATTCCGGTTAAGGTTCCGCGGTGGGGAAGCTCGAGGGAAACCCTGAGGGATTCCGGGGCTTTGAAGGGGCGGGCGTCTTTCATGGGTTTCTGGGATATGCCGCTTTCCCTGGGCAGAACCGCTCCGTCCGCCACAAAGGCCACGAGATTAAGCCTCTCCATTTCCGAGCGGACGAAAGCGCGGTCGTCAGCCAGAAACAGGAGCTTTGTATATTCCTTCTCCAGCTCCCTCCTGAAAACAAGGGCCTCACGCACGCATTCCGGCAGAAAATCAAAGAGGATTTTTATCAGCTCTCCCGAATCTATGGTACGTCCCCTGGCGGGGAAGCCCACCTCCAGCCGGTATAAAACATCCCCGGAGGCAGTGTCTATCCTGCAGGCCGTGCGCTCGAGCACCTCCGGTCCCGGGGCGCAGGTGGCTATAACGCCGCTCTTTCCGGAGCCCTGTGCCGTGCGGCTGTATTTTTCGGCAACCCTGTGGAACCGCCTTGTGAGATTGTCCTGCAGGGCCACTCTCCTGGGCTTTGCTTCATAATAGTCCTTCGGAAATTTCGCCGACTCCCCCGGTACTCTTATCGTAAGGTGGGAGGGGGAAGCAAAGGGATCCCCCTGCACGTGGTCTATGGAAAGATAATAGCCCTCGAAGCGGTAGACCCCGGCGGTGGATTTATAGGCCGGATACCCCCGGTGGTCAATGGAATTAAGGAGAGAGCGCAGTTCGGTCGCGGTTTTAGCCATAATTAAAATCCTTTCCCCACCGCAGGCTTTCCCGGGTGGTGTCAAAACTTTTGACGCTTAAATCATATCATGAGATAATAGGTTCTAACCATACAAAAGATTTAACGGAGACATACTGATGAAAATTAAAAAACTGCTTCTTCTTTTATTTATTTCTGTTCTTCTGACGGTTTTATTTCTGACCGGGATGCTGAAGAGGCCTGATAAATGGGTTCAGGACCAGCTCTTCCAGAGACCGTCGGCGACCTCGGGAATTGTTACGGTTATAGGCATAGACGAGAAGGCTCTTTCCGAGCTGGGGGCCTACAACACCTGGGACCGGAACATCATGGCCTCGGCGCTGGAGGCTCTCTCTTCTGATCCCGACCACGCTCCCGCGGTTGTGGCCATAGACACCCTCTATTCCGGCGAGACAGACCCCGAGGCGGACGAGAGGCTTGCCCGGGCTGCCGAAAAACTGGGAAACGTGATTACCGCGACCTCTGCCTCCTTCGGCACAAGGACGGAGCAGAAAGCAGACGGCAGCTACTTTATAAACGACCGGGCCGTGCTGGAATACGAAGAACCCTATCCCTCCCTTTTGTCCGTCACAACGAACGGGCATATCAACGCCATGTACGACGTGGACGGCATTATGCGCCACGCCCTGCTCTACATCGAGCCTGAGGAGGGAGTGCGGGTTAATTCCATGGCCTGGGAGACAGCCGCGCTCTATTCCGAAAAAACCGGAAAAACCCTGATCCCTCCGGCCACCGACCGTAACGGCGCGTTTTTTGTTTCCTTTACCGCCCTTCCCGGCGGCTTCTACGACGGGGTATCCATTGCCGATCTGATTGCCGGCAGGGTTCCCGGTGATTATTTTGACGGCCGTATTGTCTTTATCGGCCCCTACGCCGCGGGATTGCAGGACGCCTATTTCACCCCCATCGACCGGGCCCAGCAGATGTACGGCGTGGAATTTCAGGCAAACGTGGTGGAAGCGCTTCTGGCCGGAGCCTATAAAACGGAGGTGCCGGATCTTCTCCAGGCCGCCGTCCTCTTCATTTTATGCCTCCTTGTGGGGTATCTCCTGCTGTTTAAGCTTAAGCTCCTGCCCTCTTCGATCCTGAGCGGAGCTCTGATTATCCTCTACCTTTTCCTGACCGTTCTTTTATACAAACTCGGATTCCTGCTGCATGTGCTCTGGATTCCGGTGTCTCTCCTTGTTCTGTATCTTTTCTCCATCGGACTCCGGTATATGGTCTCGGTCACGGAAAAACGGCAGATCACCCGTACCTTCGAACGTTATGTGGCTCCGGAAATCGTACGGGAAATCCTTAAGGAGGGAACGGAGAACTTAAAGCTGGGCGGAAAGCACTGCGATATAGCCGTGCTGTTTGTGGACGTCCGGGGCTTCACCACGATGTCGGAGAGGCTCTCCCCCGAAGAGGTTGTCTATATCTTAAACCAATATCTTACAATGACCAGCGAATGCATCGAAAACAATAAGGGAACACTGGATAAATTCGTGGGAGACGCCACCATGGCCTTCTGGGGGGCGCCCCTTCCGGTGGATGACGGAATTTATCTGGCAGTGAAAACCGCGCTGGATATCGTGAACGGCGCTAAGGCCCTGTCGGCCAAGCTGAAGGAAGAAATCGGCGAGGAATTAAACGTGGGTGTCGGTGTGCACTACGGACCCGCCGTTGTGGGCAACATGGGAGCCCAGCGCCACATGGACTATACCGCCATCGGCGACACCGTGAATACTTCTGCCCGACTGGAAGCCAACGCCCCGGGAGGCTGCGTGTATTTAAGCCGTGTTGTTGTGGACGCGCTTGAAGGGCGGATTAAGGCCACGTCTCTCGGCGACACCGTTAAGCTTAAAGGAAAGGCCGCGGGCTTCGAGGTGCTGAAGCTCGAAGAACTTGAAGTTCAGGAAAATTAAACTGAAAGAGCCTGATCTTTCCTCCACGCCTGGCTCTCAATAAACATATCCAGGATCTCCCCGTCGATTTTGCCCTCATCCCGCATGTTGCCCAGGATGCCGAAGGCCTTCTCCGGGGTCATGGGCGGCTTGTAGGGCCGGTCCTCGGCGGTCAGCGCGTCGTAGATATCCAGAATCGTGATAAGGCGGATCTCTCTGGAAAGTTCCCCGCTGTTTTTATGATCCGGATAGCCGCTGCCGTCCAGGAGCTCATGGTGGGAGGCGGCCCAGAGCGGTACCTTTTCATAGGCTCCCTGGAATTTCATCTCCGCAAGCATGTTTGCAGTGTGCACCACATGCATTTCCATCTGCTTTCGCTCTTCGCCTGTAAGGGTTCCTTTCTGCACGGTCAGGGCGGCAAGATCCATCTCGTTAAGCAGGGGCTTTACCTCACCTTCGGAGGTCAGTATTTCCAGATCGGCAACTTCCTCAATCTCCTTAATCATTTCATCCGGCAGGAAAGGCACGCTGTTGGCCTTAAGTATCAGAGCCCTGGCGTTTATCAGACTTTTTATTTTTCCTTCCGCCGCTTCCCGCTCCGAAGGCCGCTCAAGGCTGCGGATGCGTTCCATTAAAACCGCCACCTCCAGACGGTGGAAAACCGCTGTGGCCCGCTCGTTTTCAAGCCTTGTGGGCTTATCCATGATGCGCCGCGGAATCACCAGCTTTCCTATATCGTGGAGCCAGATGGCCATAAGCAGGGGGTCTCTCTCCTTTTCGGGGATTTTCCAGCCCCGATCCTCCTCGTTCAGCCACCTGATAAATTTACCGGCGTAGTTCACCATGCTCTTTGTATGGTTGGCGTTGTAGGCGGTCCGTGTGTCGATTGCGCCCACCAGAACTCTCACAAAGGAATGCATGAGGTCGTATACCTCCTGGGAGAGCCTGTGGGTGTTAAGGCTCACCGCCGCCAGGGAGGCCAGGGCGGAAATGAGCGTCACGCAGTCATCATCGAAGGGAACCACAACCCCTTCTTCATCCTGGGCGTTGATCAGCTGAAGAACTCCGATTAAATCCCCGTGCTCATCCTCCATCGGAAGCACCAGCATGGAGCAGGTGCGGTAGCCGTTTAAGGAGTCATATTTCTGGGAGCCGGAGAAATCGTATTCCTCGGATAAATAAATGTCCGCAATGTTTATTATCTTATGATCCAGAGCGGAGCAGGCGCAGACGTGTTTGCGCCCCAGGGGCACCGGGGGAAGCTTTATCCCGCCGTCTTTGGAGCTCAGGGCGATATTCTTGGAGAGGGTTATCATGTTTCTGAAATACAGAAAATCCCCCTCTCTTGTATATACCGTTCCGCCGTCGCAGGCGGTTATCTGCATCGCTTCCGAAAGTATGGTTTCAAGAAGGATGTCGATGTCCTTCTGGGACGTAAGGTCGGTGGCTATTTTAATCAGTCTGTCAAGTGTGTATACCATCAGAGTTTAATCACCTCCCCTTCCCGGGCGTAACGGACACCCTCTTCCCCCACATCGCGCTCTGCCTCCCGGAGGAAGGCGTCGTCATGCTCCGGATCGTGATGGATAAAAAGAAGCTCTTTCGCCCCGGCTTTTTTCATAAGCCCCATGGCCCGCAGCCTGGTGGAATGGCCGTAGCCCTCTCTTCCCGAAAGCTCAGCTTCCGTATACTGGGCATCACATAAAAGAAGGTCGGCGGAGCGGACAAATTCAATTGTCTCCTGCCCGGGATCTTTCCCCTGCTCGTAGTCGGTAAGATACACAAGGCTTTTCCCGCCGTAGCTTAAGCGAAACGCGGTGGAGCCGCCGGGATGGCAAACCTCCAGTGTGTCGATCTTCACCCCGCCTATGTTAAAGCTCTCCTCCATATCGTGGCAGACCAGCTTCGCCGGGAGGTCGCTCATACGGCAGGGCCAGTAGGGAGGGGAATAAAGCCCGTCAATCATTTCTTCAGCGGACAGACCCTCTCTGGAACGGGCGTATAAATCGACTCTTCTGTTTTCCTCATAGAGGGACGGAAAGAAAGGAAGCCCTAAAAGATGATCCAGATGGGGATGGGACAGCAGAACCGATACGGGCAGCGCCGGCAACTCGCGGGCGCCGGCAATTCCAAGCCCCGCGTCCAGGAAAATAAGCTCCCCGCCGGCATACACCATATAACAGGAGGTGGCGCCGCCAAACTCCGTAAAACCGGCTCTGCATACGGGGATCGATCCCCTTGCTCCCAATACGGTTACGGTAAAATCACTGTTTTTCATAAATTACTTCCTGAAATTTTTAAGCTGCTCCCGCAGATCGTTAAGACTTTGCGGGAAATGAATGGATTTCATGGTGGGATTGCCCCGAAGGATCCCCCGGCCGAATATATTTTCAATGCCTGCCCGGCGCATCCTGTCAATGCTCTCCATAATGGCCTCTCTTCTGGCGTTAAGCGCCGCAAGCTCCAGCTTCGCGGCCTCCGCCCGGGCTCCTATGCCCTTTTTTACCGTATCTCCCGCAAAGGCCTGCAGAACATCCAGCCGTTTCTTCAGGCGGAGAGCTTCGCTCTTAAGCTCCTCCATACGGATAAGAATATCGCGGATGCTCATTGCGGCGGAGAAGGAAAAGGCGAAATCCAGCAGAAAAATCGGGGTCAGAACACGTACGGCAATCGTCATTGTATTTACGGGGATCGAGAGCATCACTCTTTCCAGCGGAGTATACAGGAAATGCATGAAAATCACGGTTAAGACCCCCCAGGCAATCGTGGAGGAAGGGCAGATTATCCCTTTATAGTTGAATTTTTTATCGGAATAGTCCCAATAGCTGGCCTTGAAAACGGCTTCCATAACAGTTCCGGTGAGAAATTCCAGAATCGTGGCGGAAATCGCTCCGGCAAAGAACAGATAGAGAATGCTGCGGGAGGGAATGGAAATCAGCATCATCATCAGGCCCCCCGCCCCGTAGATCGGGAGGTAAGGCCCGCGCATAAAGCCCCGGTTGGTCAGCTTTTTATTGCAGACCGACATATAGGCCGACTCAAAGCACCACCCGAAAACACAGTAAAAATAAAAGAAAAAAAGCCACTGGTCGATGGAATAGTTAATCATAGGGTCATTATACATGAAATCAGCGCAGGATTGCAAAAATAACATCTGCTATATATATGCAGACCAGCACAATTCCCTCCCACCGGCTGATCTGCTTTTTTGTTCCGGCAAAAACCCAGGTCAGGACGCTTATGGCCAGCAGAATAACGAGATCGCAGATGGAGGCCAGATTGGCTTCGACGGGGTGGATCAGGGAGGAAATCCCGAGGATCAGCATCAGGTTGAATATGCAGGAGCCCACGGCGTTTCCCACCGCCAGCCCCGTTTCCTTTTTCCGGGCGGCAACGATTGAGGTGACAAGCTCCGGCAGGGAGGTGCCCACCGCCACAATGGTAAGGCCCACCAGGGTTTCTGTCATTCCGGCAGCCAGAGCAATGGCTCTTGCGCTGTAGACCACAGCCTGCCCGCCGCCCACGATCATGCCGATTCCCAGAACGATGAAAAGCGCGCATTTCCAGATCGGGAGCTCTTTCTTTTCTTTTGCCGCATCGTCAGATAACGCCTGTTCTTCTTTGGCGGGATGCTTTTTTGACCGTATTATAAGGTAGCCGATATATATGATAAATCCCAGAAAAAGAATGCCGCTGATAAGCCGGCTGACGGTTCCGGCCGGTTCAGACATGCCCATAGAGGAATATCTGCCGGAAATGAAAGATCTTCCGGCAACAGTAAGAAGCAGAAACACGGTAGCTATGATGGAAACAGGGAAATCGCGCTTCAGTATCTCATCATCCACCGGGAGAGTATGGATTATCGCGCAGACTCCCAGCACGCAGAGGAGGTTGAAAATATTGGAGCCGATAACGTTGCTTAAGGCTATTTCATTTGCGCCCTGAATCGCCGCCGAGGTGCTGACCGCCAGCTCCGGAGCGCTGGTTCCCATAGCCACTATCGTAAGCCCGATGAGCACCCCCGGCACGTGAAACCGCCTTGCGAGGGCGGCGCTGCCCTCCACAAAAATATCCGCACCCTTTACCAGAATCACAAAACCCGCTATCAGCAGGAGAAACATCAGAATAAGCATTTTTTACTTCCTCAAATAAAAAGTTTTTTCTAATGTTAGTTCGTCAGAAGCTTTTTTGTCAATAAAAAAAAGAGGGCCGGTCAGCCCGGCCCCCTTGTCGGGAGAGAATAATTTCCACAGAATATAAGCTGCGGACAGATTTTATGAAATGGAAATAAGCTTCTTCTCTTCTTCGACAGGCCTCTTTACCTCCTTCGGGAACTCCAGGGTAAGCACGCCGTCTTCGAATTTTGCCTTGATATCGTCCTCCTTCAGGCCCTCGCCCACATAGAAGCTTCTGGAGCAGTGGCCGGTGTAGCGCTCCTTGCGGATATACTTGCCGTTTTCCTTCTCCTCGTTGCTTTCGGAGTGCTTCGCGTTAACGGTCAGATACCCGTCCTTGAGCTCCGCCGTGATGTCCTCCTTTTTGTAGCCCGGAAGCTCGATGCCCAGCTCATAGGTTTCGCCCTTGTCCCTGACATCGGTCTGCATCATCTTGGACGCGGCAGCCACCCTTGTTGAAGGAATGGAAAAAACATTGTCAAAAAGATCGTCCGCAAAGTTGTCAGAAAAAATACTCGGTAATAACATAATCAGCACCTCCTCTTTCTATAAAAAATGATTTTGTTGGTATATTTGGTTTGGGGCAGATCCTTTGTCTTGAATCTTTATCCCCTTGCTGATTATTGTTATACCACTCGTTGTTAGCACTGTCAAGAGGTGAGTGCTAATTTTTTAAAATATTTTTCTTTTTTCCATTCTTTTACATATTTGCCTGAAAAAGTCCAAAGGTTCAACTCTTAAGATGAATAAATAATCTGCCGATATAAATACCGTAAAAGCCGAAATTGTAATATCTGCAGAAACGGAATTCGATTTTTCTACAAGGAGGTAGAACATCATGGCTGAATATTTAAAGGTGGAGGCTTTGAACAAAGCTTTCCCGCCGGGAACGGCTGCTTATGATAAAAGGGACGCAGGTCCGGCCGGGGAGGAAATATCCCGCAGAACCCGGGAGCTCAGAAAACTTATACGGGGTCTGAATGAGGATCCGAAAACGGCAAAGAATCTCCATTCGGCGACCCTTAAAGATAAACAGAATGGTTTTCTGGAGCTTTCCGGAGCGCCGGAGAGTTCAAAAAGTGACAGAGGTAAGACGAAAAAGCCCGTTCACTATAATTTCATGGCGCTTTCCTCCAGAATACACAGGGCAAAAACCTCCTGGAGCGCCGCCCGGGCTGTATCGGCATCAAAAAGAAAGGTGCTGGAAATAAAAGGAAAGATAGCCGTTGGGGAGAGTGATCCCGAGGAGCTGCAGCTTGCCCTCACTCACGCAAAGCGAATGGAGATGGCCGCAAGAAAGAAAATGCACCATCTTGAGCTGGAGGAACTGGCGGAAAACACCAGGAGACGGGAGGAGCGGGAGGATAACGAGGAAAAAGCCGCCTCCGGGATGAAAAACGCTTTTATTTCCACGGCGGAGGAAAAGATTTCCGAGCGGGAGGATGAGGTTTTCGAGGAGGAGCTCTCAAATCTTAATAATATGCTCTCCGAACTGGGTGACGATGAGCTGAAAAATCTTGAAGACGCCATGGAACTGCTTGAAAACATGGAGCTTATTGACCCGCATATGAGCGAAGAAGAGCTCGATGAGCTGAAACGAAAACACAGAGCCGCCGAGAGCAGGGCGCTTCTCAAGGCGGATATGGATTATCTCAAAGGCAAACTGGCGCTGATGCAGGAGAAGGGCGTGAGCCTCTCGGGAATAAACAACGGCGAACTGTTTATATCGGCAGCTACACTTCTCTTTCCCGCAGGCACCGATGTCTCCGCGCCGGAGCCCGGCGCCGGAAACGCAGCCTTTGACTTTCAGGCCTGAAGCATTATAAATCCTCCACCCTCACGGCCCTCACATTGAGCGTTCTCCCGTCCTCGGAGGAGGAGATGGTCAGTTTGCCCTCAGAAAGCTCCTTTACCGCTTTTTCATGAAGGGCGGGATCCCAGTCGTTGCCGGTTATCTTCCAGTTATAATTACATTCGGGCGTGATGATTCCGCCCTTTTCATTCACAATGTAGTCGGCGATCAGCTCACGGATACCGCCGATATCGCCGCGGATATCCGTTTCCAGAACCTCGGGAAGCGCCTCGCCCTTATACAGTCCGTCGGGGGAAAGCAAAAAAGAATCCGCCCGGTAGTTATTTACCGCGATTTCGAACTCCTCCTCATCCTTTACAGGAGTTCCGTCAGGCCAGGTCAGGTTTTCAATGCGGTGCCCGGGTTTATTTGCCACATTGATCTCATAGTTTACTCCCTCAAACATATCATAGAGATATATCCGCATATCAGGATTAAAGGATATCGTCAGATCGCCGTCCTGATATGTATTATAGTATTTCGCCGACCATTCCATATACTTCTTCAGCTGCGCCCCCGTCATCTTCAGCTTGTAAAGGCTGTTTGAATATTTATAGATCAGGGACACATCGCATTTTCGGATATCGCCGGGATATAAATTGGCATAGGAGGAAAACAGCGCCGCGGAGGACACTTTTGCTCCCGAATAATGCATCTGGACTTTGTTGATGAGGTCAATAAAAGCGGTATCCTCTATCTGGGCCGTAGGTATCTCGGCGATCTCGTTTTCGGGCGCGAGAGGCCCTCCTTCCAGTCTGCCCACAACCTTCCGGGCGTCCTCACGGGCCTTTGCATCATATTTTTCAAGAAGGTCTGTTATTTCCGGATCGGGTGCGAATCCGGCAATCTCAACGCTTTCGGCGCTCCTGTTCTTTACTTCCCATCCATCGCCGTCCTTCTCAAGGGTCAGGTCAACTACCGCCATGGTCTGCGCCATGTTTTTGTTCTGCACAACAAGCACGTCGTTGATATATTCCGACGGAATAAGCTGATGCTCATGAGAGGATATCATCAGGTCAAATTCGGGACAGGCGTTCAGAATGTCCGTAACCCCGGAGTTCGGCATATTGAAATCTCTATTGATACCCATGTGGAATACACCGATCAGCACATCGTACTGCCCTTTAATTTTTTCCAGGATCTTCCGGGTTTCCTCCAGAGCGTCAGTGACCGTGCAGCCCGCAAGATTCGCTGCATCCCAGCGGGTGATGGCCGGAGTAACCATGCCGATTACGGCTACCCTCACGCCGTTTTTTGAAATGATGGTATAACCGTCAGAGAGGGGTTTTCCGGCTTCATCATACACATTGCCGACAAGAGCCCTGCCGCCGAAGTCCGCAATGGTTTTCTTCGTGATGTCCAGCCCGAAATTATATTCATGGTTCCCGGTGACCCAGACGTCATAATTCATCGCGTTCATTCCCTGTATCATCGGATGCACGTCCTCATCCCCGATAAAAATATCGGCGTAATTGTCCTGGATCGTATCACCGGCGTCAAAGAGCAGGGTATCCTCCGTGCGGAACTCTTTTATCGCAGAGGAAAGCTGCGCCAGGCTGCCGGAGCTGTTCTCCTCGTCAAGCGCATAGTCCCAGGGGAAAAACTTTCCGTGGAGGTCGCTTGTCCCTATGATGCGCAGGGTCTTCGTTTCCCCGTCTTCGCAGGATTCCTGCGCCGTGCCGGGCGTTTTATCCTGCGCCGTGTCCTGATACGCCGCCGTTCCCGAAAGATCGTCTAACAGTCCGGCCGCCCGGTCAATTACATCCGGAGTGCACCCCGTCAGGAAATACAGGGAAGTAAGCAGAATCAGTGTTAAAGCAGCAATACGTTTTGTAATCTTCATTTTTTGTCCAATTCATGTTTTATTTTTAAATTTAAGAAAAAAGCTCCGGACCAGCCGGATGCACGGGGTCAGCTTGTAGCTGCGCTCCACATGCACCCCCTCCGGCCGGTCGCTTTTTGAGCTGCGGGCTCTTTTCGCCTTTTTATAGCAGGCATCACAAAAGGTTCTGCCGCGGTACTTTTTGGTTGCCTCCTTCAGGCAGACAACGCATTTATTCTGATATTTCATTGTCTGCCTTCCTTTCTGTACAGACTCACCCCTTCTGTTCCACCCTGACTGCGTCGTACCTCTCGGAATTGATGATGCTCAGCATCGCTTCCACGGGAGTCATCCCCACGCTGGCCATCAGCTGTTTGAAGGTCGAGGCGGACTGGCCGCTGAAGAGCTGGACACCCTGCCGCGTTGAATCGGTGTGGAAGATGTCATGGCGGCTGTTCACGTTCCAGAAGATGATATTCGGAATCTCATACCCGGCTTTTCTGAACCTTTTCTGCATTTTTTCATAAAAGGTCCACTCCTTGTCGCCGCAGTAATCAATTTCCATATCGGAGATCACGATCAGGGACTTCGGCATATCCTCCGGCGGAACGTTATTTTTTTTGGCAATATCGAGAACCAGGGCGAACGCGGCCTTAAGGTTCGTGTTCATGTCCCAGGCGCCCATATCCATTCCCTGTATCTTCTGCCTGAGAGTTTCGCCCTTAACGAGCTGGATCTCAGGCTTAAGGGAAAATGACATCCACATGCCGTGGTACGCCCCCTTGTTTCTCTCGGCGAAATACAGCGCGAGTCCCACCGAGGTGGCAAGGGGTCTGCCATTCATCGAGCCGGAGGTATCCGCGATGACGAGAGCGTTCATGCCTTCCCCGACATAATCCGGGAGCTGCCGCCACTGGGCTTCCACCGTCATGTCATCAACCCCGTCAAACACCTTCTCCACAAGATCATAAGGATAAAGTGTACCGGCATGGATCGTCTCCTCCCCGTTAACCGCGGCGTTTACGAAATCGGTATATCTCTTTTCGTCATGGCGCCTGAAGGCTCTGCGGTAAAGCATCATGGCCCTGGAGGGAACAGCCGGATAATCAATCTCATCCCATCTTCCGGCGGCCATAAGGGATTCGATAACCCCGATCCGTTTTCTCATGGAACGCACGATCCGCTTAAAGTTGTAGACCGGGTATCCCAGCTTCTGCGCCGTGAGAATTCCCAGCTTTCTGGTATTTTCGGAGGACGCGTCGGCGGTTTTGATCCATTTCGCAAGGAGGGAGATGGCCTTGTCGGCGTGGTAGTTCTTAAGATCTTCCTCGAACTGGGCCTTCATCGCCGCCCACATATCCTCTTCAAGAGGCGTTCCAATAAGGGAATAGAGATCGTCATATCTGCCGTAAACCCCGATAAGATCAAGGTTGGGCCGGAGGGCCTCCGGATGGAGCTCGGCCATATAGCGGATAAGCTCCCTGAAGGTTTTGCGCTCTCCCAGACCGCCTCTTATATCCCTGGCGTAAAACACGATCTTTGTAGCGATGAGAGGATCCTCTGCGTAAGCATCGGCAAAGAGCCTGTCAATCCTGTCGGAATCAGCTTCTCTTAATGACCCTATGGTCGAAAACAGGTCGAGAAGCTTTGATCCCGTGGAATCAATGGCTACTGCCCCGTTTTCGGTTCTTGTGAACAATCCTTTTTTTCTGGCGGCATCCGCAAAAATCATGAGTATCACCTCCCCCCGCAATTCATTCATGGGACAGGCCGGATTCGAACCGGCGACCACGGCTTTACCATAGCCTTTGATAAGTTGCTGTCAGTTCCACGAACATGAAACATTTTATACGTGCTCTGGGCCTCTGAGCTACTGTCCCGAGACGCGGGTGCCATGGACGGGATTCGAACCCGCATCTTCATGCCACGAGCACAAATAGTTTAACAGGATTGCTGTCCTGATCCCAAACAGGATCGCGTTAAATAAAGCTCTTCCGTTGAGCTACCATGGCCCCGCTATCCGTATTATCGGGTATCCCGGAAAAAAAAGCAAGTAAACCCGTGGTATAGGTTTTACCCGCGAAAAAAGGGCCGGACAAGCCGGCCCCCTGTATCGGGTATTTTTACTGTTTTATGAACGGATATATCGCGCCCAGCATGTTGCTGACGTTGCCGTTTTCTGCGGGGAGAATTCTGGTTTTTCCCCGGAAGTCGGGATAGAGAATCTCTTCAAGGCTCTTTTCTATCCTGTCCGTGAAGGGCTTTCCCGTTTCCGAAACCGCTCCTCCGATTATGAAGGTTCCGGGATCCAGAATGTATATCACATCCGCAATCCCCAGGGCCACGTCCCTTATCCAGCGCTCCAGAAGCTCCGCGTAGACCGGATCCCCGTTAAGGGCCGGAAGCAGCGCCTTTTCCTCGTGATTTCCGAGACGCCTGCATTCCTCCGAAAAACGCTTTGCCGAGGCCAGGTTTTCATAGCGCTCGCCCTGCCCGCTCCAGAGATATCCGATTTCTCCGGCAATTCCGTGGATTCCCGAAATCACCTCGCCGTTGTGGACATAGGCACCGCCGATGCCGGTTCCGAGGGTCATGCAGAAAAATGTGCTTAACCCCCTTCCGGCTCCGAAGCCGGCCTCGCCCAGCGCCGTGGTGTTGACGTCGTTCATCACGCTGACCGGCAGTCCCGTCTTTTCCTTTAAATATCCGGCAAGGGGCAGCCCCTTTATCACGGGATAGTTATCGCACATTCCGATAACGCACCCGCTTTCCTCGTCCACCGCTCCCAGGGTTGCCACCCCGATTCCCGCCGTTTCATCGTTCCGCAGAAGCGCAACAATATCCGCGAGAAACTTAAGCAGCTCTTCCCCTTTTGCAAAGGCAGAGGTCTCTTTTTCCAGATTTGACAGAACTTCGCCGTTTTGTGAAACAACGCCGTATTTAATATTTGTTCCGCCGATATCAATGGCAATATACTGCTTCATAGCTTTCTCCGGGTACGCCGCAGTACTTACCATTCTCCTTCGAATTCGTCAACATTTTCCTTTGTGACGGGAACCTGAACAACAAGTGTCCTGGGCTCAACCTCTTCGCCGTTTAAGTATTTCACGCAGGTCTCGATGGCCTTGTAGCCCTCTTCCTTTGCGGAAAGGAAGGTGTTTCCGTCGATAACGCCGTCCTTAAGAGCCTGAAGACCCTGGATGGATCCGCCGAGTCCCACAACCTTGATCTTGTCCCTCATGCCGGCCTCTTCAAGAACTTCGCCTACGCCTGTTGCCATTCCGTCGTCCTGGCAGAAGAAAAGATCTACCTGATCACCCTTCTGAAGCACGTCCTCGGCAATGCTCATGGCCTTTTCCTTATCCCACTCACCGGACTGCTTGTATACGATCTCCATGTTGGTGCCTTCGATGCCCTCTTCGAAGCCCTTGGTTCTCCAGATCTGGGGGAAGGTTCCGGGTTTTCCTTCGATACATACGATCTTGCCGCCCTTCTCGCCAAGGAGCTCGCCCGCGATCTTGGCACAGAGCTTACCGGTATCAACTTCGTTCTGTCCGATGTAGGAAACAACCCCGTCAACCGTACCGGACTCATCGGTTCCGACAGCGTTGGTGAAGGTAAGAATCGGAACTCCGGCTTCGTTTGCGGCTTCGATTCCGGGAAGGATACCTTCCGCGTCGGAAGCGCAGACAGCGATCATGTCAACACCCTTGGAGATGGCGTCCTCGATCTGGGAAAGCTGGGTTGCGGCATCCCAGTTGGCATCGGAATAGCTTAAGTTGCAACCGTACTTCGCGGCAGCCTCGTCGGAGCCGGCGCGGGTGGCTGTGAAATATGCCACGGAGCCGGGGATGAGCACAGCGATGTTGTAGCCGGTAGCAGCGCTGCCTTCATCAGCCGCCTCGGCTCCGGTATCCGCTTCCGCCGCGGGAGCTTCCGCTGCAGGAGCCGCGGGAGCGGGCGCGCTCACGTCCGTACAGCCCACAAGGAGTGATGACAGCATCACAGCCACAAGCCCAATTGATAAGATCTTTTTCATTTGTTTTTCCTCCTTCATGTTGTTTATTAAAATTAAATAAAAAGGTACCTATTTCAAGCCGCGTTTGCCCTCTTTCTGTTATAGCTGTCGAACCCCACGGCAATCAGAATAATCAGTCCCTTAAGGACATACTGGAAGTAAACATGCACCTCCAGGAGGTTAAAGCTGTTGGAGATAACGCTCATAAACAACACGCCGATAATCGTTTTCCAGGCATTTCCCTCGCCGCCGGATACGCAGGTGCCTCCGATAACGACGGCGGCGATGGCGTCCAGCTCGTAGCCCTCTCCCGAGGTCGCCGTCGCCGTACCCACCCTGGCCGTCAGCACAATACCGGAAATGGCCGCCAGAATCGAGCTTATAATAAAGGTGATTATCTTTATGCTGTCCACGCGGATACCGGAAAGCCGGCTGGTTTCATCGTTTCCGCCGACGGAATAGATGTAGCGCCCCAGCACCGTTTTAAGAAGAATGAAATTCACGAATATTATGGACAGTACAAAAAGATAAATCGGAACCGGGATCCCTAAAAAGCTGCCCTTGCCGATCCAGGTAAGCACCGGGTCCTTCACCGAAATCGGATAGCCGCCGGTGATTAAAAGCAGCATGCCCTTTACCACCTGCCCCATGCCGAGAGTCGCAATCATGGAAGGAATGGCGAATTTCGCAATGGCCACACCGGCCACAAGCCCCACCAGCGCGCCGAAGAGGATTACTACGGGAACCATCACAAAGAACGGATAGCCTTTATTGATCACGATGGCGGTTATGGCTCCGGCGCAGCCGCAGATATAGCCCACGGAAATATCGAAGTTTCCCGAGATGATTATCATCGTCATGCCTGCGGATATGATGCCCACCACCGCCGACTGCCGGAGGAGATTTAAGATGTTGCGCATCGTAAGGAAGGCCGGAGAGGCAATGCTCACTCCCGCGCACAGCAGGAGGAAGCCGATGATGACGCCGTAGTTCCTTAAGTTGATCTTTTTTACTTTTTCGCCCATTACTCTCTTCCCCCTTACTTAAGGATTGTCTCCATAATGTCTTTCTGCGTCACGTTTTCGTTTTTCATGTCCTTTAATATCTCGCCGCCTCGTATGACCAGAATCCGGTCGGAGGCACGTATGACCTCATTCAAATCCGAGGAAATAAACAGGATTCCCACACCCTTTTCGGCAAATTCCTCAACCGTTTTGAAAATATCCTCCTTGGCGCCCACGTCGATTCCCTTCGTGGGCTCGTCGAAAATCAGCACCTTCATGCTGTCATCCAGCCACTTGGAAAGTACCACCTTCTGCTGGTTGCCGCCGGAGAGCTTCAAAACCGGCGCACTCAGGGAAGGGATCTTGATGGAAAGCTTCTCCACCGCTCCCGAAGCGTATTCCTTCTCTGTCCCCGGGTTCAGCACCCCGTTTTTCTTCATCTTTTTCAACTGGACAAGAGTGGCGTTCTTGTAGATTTCCTGCTTCAGGATGACGCCCTCCCTCTTTCTGTCTTCCGGAATAAGGCCGATTCCGGCTTCAATAGCCTCCCTGGGATGGGAAATTTTAACCTCTTTCCCGTTGACCTTTATGGTGCCGGAGCTCTTTCTGTCGGCCCCGAAGATGCAGCGCACGATCTCGCTCCGCCCGGCGCCCACCAGGCCGGCCAGCCCCACCACTTCCCCGGGTTTAATGTAAAAGCTTACATCCTTCGTACCGTTCTTCGCGCTTAAATGCTCCACCTCCAGCACCGGCTTTTCTTCATCCCTGCAGTGGGAGGTAAGGCGTCTGCCCTCAACGTACTTCTTACCGGACATGTGCTCGCTGATTAAGGGAATCGAGAGCTCTTCCTTCGGGAAGGTGCCCACCATATCGCCGTTGCGCATGATGCTGACTGTATCAGCCAGCAGGAAAATCTCCTCCAGAATATGGGAGATATAGATTATGGTTTTCTTCTGTTCCTTAAGCTTAAGTATCACCTGGAACAGGGTCTTTTTTTCATCGTCGGTAAGGGAGGTGGTGGGCTCGTCGAAAACGATAATCCGGGCGTTAGCGTGGATGCACTTCATGATCTCCACCATCTGCTGCCTGGCCACCGAAACGTCCCTGGTTTTTGTGTCCGGATCAATATGAAAATCCAGCTTGTCGCAGACCTCGAAATATTCTTTGCGCATCTGCTTTTTATCGAGGATTCCGTTTTTGTGGGTCTCTTTCCCGAGGAAGAAATTATCCAGAATCGTCAGGGTCGGGATCATCGAAAGCTCCTGATGAACAATGGCTATGCCCTTTTCCGATGCCTGAAGGGGATTTTTAATCTCCGCCTTCTCTCCTCCCACGTGTATCTCGCCCTCCGTCGCGTGATACACTCCGCAGAGGATTTTCATCAGGGTGGATTTCCCCGCGCCGTTGGCCCCGAGGAGCGCCCGGATTTCTCCCTCCTCAACCTCGAAGTCAATACCGTTTAAAACGGAGACTCCCGAGAAATCCTTTTTTATCCCTTTCATTTCAAGCATTTTGCTCATATTTCCCGTTCCTCTGATTTCTTCAGACACACTCTGCAGCCGCTTTCAGATGCTCATCCGGCGCGAGCATAATGTCCCAGGAAAGCGTCGCCCCGTCCATGCCGGCCTCTTTCAGGGTTTTCAGGGATTCCCTGATATAAGCCGGATCAGTTCTCGCTATATCCTCTCTGTAATTAACCTCTATCCCCGGATATTTCCCGCAGGGAAGCTCTGAAAAAGCCAAAGCCTGGCGCTTTAAAAAACCCGCGTCGGTAACTATGTCAAAGTAACCTGCAGCATCCGGCGCACATTTTTTAAGCAGTTCATATTCAAAGCCGATTCCTGCCGGAGCCTCTGTTTTCCTGTAGAGCATCGGTTTTATGAAATCAGCCTTAGCCGAGATCTTTTTAAAAGGCTGCCCTACGAATACGCTCATTAAAGGGGCGAAGAGATCGAGGCCGGTCTGCATTCCCATGGCTTTAAAATGCCCGCAGATATCGCACACCGCCTCCGAAACAAGCTCTCCTTTGACTTCGAAAAACCTGTCGGTCAGCTCTTCCATGAAGGAAAAGCCCCCTTCCAGACTGTACCCGACGGAATTGAAGAAATAATCCCGCTTTTTTTCACAGAGAGCCGCAACCTTGTCAAGGTCGACGCCCCGCTCGGAAAAAGCCTTCCTGCACCGGGGGCAGCCGCAGCTTAAAACCCCCTGAACTCCCGATACAAAGGACTGGGTCCTGATGCGGTCCAGGAAAACCCCGTCAAAGCCGCAGCCGGAAAAATTCTCCTCATAAATCCTGAATATGTTTTCCCTGTTTCTGAGAGAGGTCGGGCAGCAGAAGGAAAAGGTCTCCTCCCCCATGGCCTTCGGGGGCTTAATTACGTTTCCCCGAATATCCAGAGCCTCATCCGCGTCTAAAAGATCGTTGCTCTCCGCAAAAACCGGGAGCCAGAGAAGCATATCAATCCCCTTTTCACGAAGAAGGCTGCCGACTTTTTTATACAGAGCTTCGTCCGGATTCCAGCCAATTATGACCTTTTCAACCGGAAGCAGGCCGGTCACCTCGTTAAGCCGCTTCATTACGGCCTCCGCGGTGTAATTCGCCTTTTTCCAGCCTCCCGTAAATATCTGAAGGATGTATTTCATAGCTTCCCTTTCCGCCGACCCGGAACCTGTTACCTTACCGAATCAGCCGCACCTGCGAATTCATGGAATCAATCCCGGCCTGCGCAAGCCCCTTCATGTAAAACGCCCTCTCGTCTCCCAGGAAAATAATCTCCGGCAGGATCCCTTCCGGCACTGTGGCGGCGCAGTTTTCCAAAACCGCTTTCTTCTGCTCCGCGGTGGGCATGTAGCCGCTCATTAAGAGAATCGCCGGGTTTACGAGGCAGATAAGATTTATCATGATTTTTGAAACAGTGAGCACAGCCTGCTTTTCGGAGAGCTCAAAGAGCCGCAGTTCCTTTGACCTGAGCTTCGTCCCGACCTGCATGAAGCCGATTTCACCCGCGAAGTTTCCTGCTCCGTTTACCACATGGCCGCCGATTATCATGGCCGCGCCGAGGGTCTCTCCCATATGGATGCAGGCGATGTCCTGATCCTTTATCTTCCGTGCGGTATAATACCCGAGGGCGATGGTGTTGATATCGTTTCTGACGGAAACAGTGAGGCCGAAGCGTTCCTCAAGCCGCTGCTTTAAAGAAAAGCCCTCCAGACAGGCGACTCTCGGAATCGCGCTCACAACGCCCTCTTTTGAGACCGAGCCCGGAACTCCTACGGACAGGGCCCGGATGCTTTTGTTTCTGCTCACAAGCTCAGCGATTTTTTCCGTAAGGCTCTCCGCGCTCCAGAGAGATTTCCGCTTGAAATGCCCTTCGTCAATGACCTCGCTGTTAAGATCGGTCACGGCATAATGGAGATCCCGCTTTTCCACCAGAACCGACAGAACGGACCAGATCTTTGTATTAAGGGAATAAAGCACAGCCTTGCGTCCGCCGCTGGATTCCGCCTTTCCGCTTTCAATTACCACCTCTTCGGCCAACAGCTCGTTTACGATGGTGTTTACCGTGGGCTGGCTGATTTTTGTTTCGAGGGAAAGCTCCACTCTGGTGGCCATATGGAGCCTCTGCAGAGCGGTTTTGATAAGGCCCCTGTTGACCTCTTTCATCAGATTCGGTTGTCCGGTCAGTTCCTTTTTAGACATAGGCCAGCGCCTCTTCATCTCCCACCAGCACCACATCGTTATGGAGCTGTAAGATCGAGGCCGGGCATCTCGGGGTTATGGCGCCCAGAAGAGCGTCCCGGACAGCCTCCGCCTTGTTCGCCCCGCTTACGACCATGACTATGCGTCTGGCAGCCATTATGCAGCCGACCCCCATGGTTATTGCCCGGCGCGGCACGCTCTCCCCTTCTCCGAAAAATCTGGCGTTGGCCTCGATGGTGCTTTCCGTCAGATCCACCAGATGGGTTTCCTTATGAAAAAAATCCGAAGGCTCGTTAAAACCGATGTGCCCGTTCCTGCCGAGTCCCAAAAGCTGCAGATCGGCGTATCCCAGGGAACGTACCAGCTCGTCGTAGCGGGCGCATTCCGCCTCCATGTCTTCCGCTTCCCCGTTCGGAACAAAGGTATTTTCTTTTTTTATATCAATATGATCGAAAAATTTTTCCTGCATAAAGCAGCGGTAGCTCTGGGGATGCTCCGGCAAAAGCCCCTGATATTCGTCCAGGTTTACGGTTTTAACCTCCGCGAAGCTGAAATCTCCCTTTTGATTCCATTCTATAAGCTGGGAATAAGTGCCCACCGGAGTTCCGCCGGTGGCAAGCCCCAGCACCGAGTCCGGCTTTCTTATTATTTCCGCCGAGATGAGATTTGCCGCCCTGCGGCTTAACGCCGTGTAGTCCTTTTCCCTGTATATCCTCATACTGTGATGCTTTCCGCTTAAACGGGCTTTTCGCGTCCGCAAACCATACTTTTTTAAGATACTTAATTAAGATTCTTAAATTATAACACAAAAAAAATAAAACGCAAGCACAAAACGGGCAGGGAAAAATCCCCTGCCCGTTCAGACACAATTATGGTTACGGTCAGTTCCCCCTTATCTCCTGGCGCATAAAGCCCACATACGATATCGTGAAGGCCGCGAAGGTCAGCGCCAGTAACCCCACAAGATGGGGCCAGATAAGTAAGAGGCTCTGACCCAGGGGCAGGTAGCCCCTTAACGCCCCGACCAGCTGGGCGTAGGACACGGCGTTTATTGCCCTGGTCGCGGGGTTCATCAGCACTGAGCCCGCCTCGGAATAAAGATAATACGGGGAAAGGCGGTTTAAGTTAAGATTCAGGTCATAGTTTTTAAGGCCGTTAACCGCCTGCTGATATTCGGTATTTACAGGATACGCCACATTAGCCAGAATTCCGGCAAGCAGGCTTAAGAAAATCGCGAAAAACAGCCACAGGGCAATCGAAGAAAGGGCCGAGGTCGTTGCGTGCCTGGTAAAGACCGAAAACAGCATGGCCATCGCCAGCCAGAAGCAGACGTATACGTCCGTGAAGATTAAATAGATCAGGACCCTTACAAGCTCCTCTCCGGTGGGTCTTATCCCGGAGCAGAGGAAGCCGGCGCAGCCCACCGCGATGCCCGTACTCATGATCATAACGGTGATCAGCGTGGAGGAAGCCAGAAACTTTCCGATAATGATGGAATCCCTGTAGATGGGCTGGGACACAAGGCGGTTTAAGGTACCGCTGTTTTTTTCCGCGTTGATCGAGTCAAAGCCCAGGATAAGCCCGATGAACGGCCCGATCAGTGCAATCAGCGACATATAAGAGGGTATGGAGCTTCCGCCGGTGGAAAACAGCTTCAGGAACATGAAGCTTGTATCCAGCGAAGCCTTCGGGTCCGCCGCCGCGTCCTTCAGCGCGCTGCTTATACCCGTAACCGCGCCGTAAACGCTTGCAATCGTCATCGCGATCACCAGGATCAGGATAATGATGAACCTTTTGCCCGTTACGTGATCCGCCATTTCCTTCTGGTAGAGAGCCGTAAGACTGTGATAACGGATACTCTTATTTTTATGCCCCCCTGCGGCCGAAGAGGCGCTTCCTGCTGCCGCCTTTACCATCACTGTCATCTCCTTCTTTTTCAGCTTCTTCAAAATAGACACGGTAGATCTCATCGAGGTCCCCGCCCTTCTGATGCAGATGCAAGAGCTTATATTCATGCGTGTAAAGGTACTTTGTGATTTCATCCCGAAGATCCTCCGAGGCGGTTATCACAAAGGTATTGCCGTTCTTTGTTATCCCGGTTATACCCTTAAGTCCTTCAATATATCCCAGAAATCTGCTGTCACAGGGCTCGGTCTCTATCTCCAGGGTATAGTGCCCCTCCATCTCGATCTGGCTTCCCAGCTCATCGATTCCGCCGCAGGCAATCAGGCTTCCGTCCACGAAAATCCCGACCCGGTCACAGATCTGCTGGATCTGGTAAAGCTGATGACTGGACACCAGGATCGTCTTCTTATCCTCAACGCTAAGCTGCTTTATAAGGCTTAAAAACTCCCGCATTCCTTCCGGATCAAGGCCGGTTGTGGGCTCATCCATTATGATGACCTCCGGATCCTTTATAAGGACGTCCGCGATCCCGAGCCTCTGGCGCATACCCTTTGAATAGGTTTCCGTCTTCTGATCCGCCGCGTGGGTCATCCCCACCTTTTCCAGCAATCCTTCGATTAACGGGTCAATCTCCTTTTCCGGAATACCGTTCAGCCTTGCCATGAAACGGAGGTTTTCCCGCCCTGTCATGTCGCCGTAAAAACCGATGTTGTCCGGCATATATCCGGTGATCTGCTTCACAAGCATGGATTGTCTTGTGCAGTCATGCCCGTCAATCAGCGCTCTTCCTAAAGTGGGCTCCGTCAACCCAAGGAGCATTAATATTGTTGTTGTTTTTCCCGCACCATTCGGTCCGAGCAGCCCGAAAATCTCTCCCCGGCTGATTTCCAGATTTAGATGATTCACAGCCGTTTTCGAGCCGTAGGCCTTTGTCAGATCCAGGATGCGGATAATCGGTGTATCCGTCATAATTTGCCTCGCTGCTTTATCGTCTTCCAAATTTTCGAATTATGTAAACCAATCCGGCAACCAGGGCCGCAATGATTACAACCGCCACAATTCCCCAGCCCGTATGGTTCTGTACGGCAACTCTTAAATCGCATTCGGATTTGACCACGTCATTTGACGCGGTGACAAGAACCGCATAGTCCCCGAGAATCGCATCCTTTGCAGGAGTAATATGGGCGGTCACTTCCCTGCTTTCCCCGGCCGGAATATCGTTTATTGTGTCCTCGTCAAATGTGACCTTCCAGTCTGTGGAAGCCTGCGCCTTCAGGCTGATGTTGCTAAGGTCGATATTTCCCGTGTTCTGTATGGAAAGCACCACATCCTTTGCCTCTCCGGCATAGGTACTGGCGGAAAGATTACCTGTGGGCGTGGTGGCCGTCAGGCCGTAGGTGCCGGTGATTTTGACGGTAACCGGCAGCTCCAGGGTTTCTCCTGCGCAGTCCGCCATAAATGAAAGAGGATACTCCCCGGCCGTTACATTCTGCGCGGGTGTTACCGCCACCGTGATCGAAGAGGTTGCGCCGGCGTCCACCGGTACCGAGGAGGTTGCGCTTCCGCCGGCATCGGAAGGAGTAAAGGTGACGTTCCAGCCCTCCGGCGCGCCTTTAACCGACATTGAATAGGTCTGATTCTCCCCGCTGTTGTTGGTAAGCTTCGCGGTGTAGCTGAACTTTGTGCCGGAAGGACCTTCCTGCTGGGCGTAATCAGTGGTAAAGGTATCGACACCGAGCTTTTTTTCCTCCGCGTCAACCTTGACGGAGAGCTTTAAGTCCTCGTTCACGCTGCCGCCCTTTGCGTTCAGCGTGATCGTGTATGTGTCTTCCTTCGCATCCTCCGGAACGGTCAGCGAATAGGAAAGGGACGGGGAATCCTCCTTTTTCTGATGAGCGCCGACATGCACCATGGACACTTCATTGGAGGTGTTTTTAAACGCCCCCTCCCAGCCCTCCGGAAGATCTCCCGCCTCAAGCGTAACCGTGGTCTCCTTCGAACCGGTATTTGTTATATACAGCGGAAATGTCGAGGCTCCGCCGGGCTTTACCGTAACCCCGGGGTAGTCCGTGCTGAAAATAACCTCTCCCGCCTGACTCACCGCCTCTGTCTGAATCTGCGTATCTGCTTCGTCCGCGAAAACAGTCGCCGGCATCAGCACCGTAAGCGCCGCCAGCACTCCCGCCGCCAGCAGTCCGCAAGCGAACCTCTTTTTCTTTCCTGTTACAAACCTTCCTGTCTTTCCCATGATCTGCCATGCCTCCTGCATATTGAAGTAAGAATCACTTCGCGGTATTTACCGCCTCCGCAACGCTTGCACTGAAAGATAGTCCTAAATTGTGACGCAAATTACACAATTCTGTGTTTTTTCTGTGAACTGATCATCTTATTTAACGTTTGTGTCTTATAATACAGGCAATGCAGGGAACCGTTCACATGGAAAAACAGACCGTTTCTTTTTATTCCGAATTTCAATGTCTTATGGGGGATTGCCGGGAAAGCTGCTGTCAGGGCTGGGAAATCCTGCTCGATGAGAAAATCCTCCGGTATTACCGGAGTGTCCCCGGTTTTCAGGGACTGCGTCTTAAGCTTTCAACCTTTCTGATGCGTGAACCCGCCTTCGCCGCGGGCGGCGGAAAATGCGCCTTTCATGATTGCGACGGCCTCTGCGGACTTCAGAAAAAACTCGGGGAGGAAGCCCTGCCGGAAATCTGCCGGGTCTATCCCAGGATGCGGAAAAACTACGGAATACTGACGGAGGAATGGCTGGATCTTTCCTGTATTCAGGCTGCTTCACTGTTTCTTGCCCACCGGGAAGAGCTGCGCCTGATAAAGAAGGCCGAAGAAAACCCTCCCGAAAGGCACGGCAACAACGACGATTACGCCTTCTTCGCTCTTTTGCGCTCCTACCGCGAAAAAATATGTCTGTCTCTCGGGGAGGCCGCCCGGAATCCTTCTCCGGAAGGCTTAAACAGCCTCTTCGGGCAGCTTCTCTCCTTTGCGGAGCTTGCGCAGTCGGAATGCGTAAAAGAACGGTACAGCTTTTTTGAACGGGATATAAATTCATTTTCGCCGGACAGGAATAATTCTCTTTATCCCTTTTCCCCGGAGTTATTGGGGGAACTGATGGACAGCGGCTTTTCACATAAGGAGCTTAAGAAAAAAAGCCCTTTTCTATACGGGCTCTGCAAAGAATACCGGAAAAGCTTTGCCGGCCGGGGAAAGCAGGAAGAGTTAAAGCAGTTTATTTCGGAATACCTTGAAGCTTCCCCGGAACGAACCCGTATGCTGATTCGTTATTATCAGTACGGGCTTCTTTCGGATTATTTCCGTATTTTTGAGGATTACAGCTTTCGCAGACATATCTTAAGGGGAATCATGGACGTAAATCTCCTGCTCCTGCTTTTCGCCCTTTTCCGGAGAAAATACGGAGAGGCATCCGGCGAAGACGAAGCCCGGCTTCTTTCCTCCTGCGAACGCCGCACAAAACACAACGAACGCGTCCGCAAGACGCTCCTCGCCAGATTACCCTGATACTACAACGTTCGTAAATGATGCAAGGGTAATGTCCAAAGAACAGGTTAAATGGATAACCTCCCCGCGCCGGCATGGGGGTCTGTCACATCCATTCTTAAAAACCGCTTTCCTTTTTATGAACTACTGCAAAAAAGCATAATTTGCCCAACCCCAATTACCGTTCCACTCTACATATATATATGTGCACGGTACTCCGTTTAATCCTGTGCCATTTGTGGTTGCCCCATAGGTGAACACCTCATAGCCGGGATACAACCGTGCAATTTCGTGATACTGGTCCCAGACAGGCTGCGGTCTTAACGCCAGATAACCTCCGTAACAATCTCCTACAGTATAATAAGCTCCTCTATCGCATTCGCGATAGCCTCCGCTTACGGTTTCAAGCTCGCTGTCCGGGAGCTTACTTTTCTCCCGGCTGATCTCCGTGTCGCTGCCCTCTTTCTCCATGCCCGACTCAAGGGTCTCTTCAAAAAAATCTTCCTGCATGTTGTTGTCTTCCATAGATAATACCCCTTTCTCTTAAAGCGCTTCCGCAAATCTGCTCCGAGCGGCTCAATTTGTTTTTCAACCTTTATTGCCGCTCGAGCCTCCGTAAACTTCCTTTCAAACAATCTTTTTTCTGTCTCAGTATAAGTCAGAAAGAACCGTCTTTATTGACTTCTTGGCATATTTTATCCTCCGTTTGGGGACAATCACAGAACCGTCCCCTGATTGGCCTCCTCCCCAAATGGGCAGTTTTTTGTCTCTCTATTTATTTATACGTGTGAAAACCGGAAATGGCAATAAAAATTGACAACGCATCCTCATCCGGCTCCGCAGGAGCCGGATGAGGTGCCTTCCTCTTCGATGGCGGCAGGATCGTCACCGCCGACACGCTGACAGCATTAATACAATTCTACGATGAATACCCTTAAGCCTCTTAGGGGTATTCACCTCCGCAAACGCCCTGTTTTAGCGGCTTTCACGGCATAAAAAGGCCAGGACTGGAGATAAATAAACCCCCGTCCCGGCGATTTCAAATGCATATAATTCAATGCTTGTTACTTGAGTTTCGACTTCAGATATTGTTCCTCTATATATACCCAGTCATACGTTCCTATTTGAATTGATTTAAAAATAGACATTTCTTCTGCATTTATCCCCTTTCCTACATCAAAAACAAGATGGAGGAAGCAGGATTATTTTCAAGGTACACGATGCATGAGTTGCTTGATGAACTCGATGTCATCGAATGCTTCACTGAACCCGGCAAAGCCCCGATTCAGGGCGAGGTTCTTAAGAAGCAGGAACAAATTCTCGGTATTACACCTTTACTTGCATCACCGGAGGTCTCACATTAAGCCGAAACATATAGTTATGAATCCAGGATAGTTATGTTTTTCGGCAATGGAGTCATTTTATTATAAATCACAAAAGTACGATCCACTTCGCAATACTTGCATTTGTATATTTCTTCTAATTGCACCCATTTATGTCCAAATAGCGGTCCATTAGGATTCTTGTAACATAATTGAGCTTCTGACATACCCCCGGAAACCATCTCCAGCTCATCGTCGTTCAGCAGCATCCCCGCATTCTCAATGACGCTCTTCTTTCTAATATAGAAAAGAAGCATTTGCATAACCCCAAATACCGTCAAAGCATACAAATCTATATGTACACGGTACTCCGTTTAATCCTGTGCCATTTTGGGTTTCCCCATAGGTGAACACTTCATAGCCGGGATACAACTGATG
>JAILBQ010000107.1 GCA_024680815.1 Lachnospiraceae bacterium
CACAAGCGTCCAGTCCGCACCCGGAACCGCGGCAAAGTACACATATTTCCCGTCCAGCTCCTTAAGTCCTCCCCCTTCGCCGGGAGAGGTTATCAGATGTATATTCCGAGCCAGTTCGGAGAGGAACTCATTTTTGGGATAGGCCGTGAGCATCGTTGCCGTATATTCCGCATGGGGCGAGGCCACAATCTGCTCCCCGTTTAAAAGCAGGGCTTCTCCTGTTTCACAGGGCGAGAAGGAAGCCACCCCGGCTTCTATGGCGTTCAGAAAGATATCGGCCCCGAAAACACCGTGCCGGCCGTCCCGCAGGGTTATCTCCCTTGACATCGTGACTCCGGGCTCTCCCGAATCTGAGCTCATCCAAATATCTCCGAGGTTCATCCGCTTTTTCCCGAGACCCCCGGTGTACCAGCTCTGTTCTCTCGGGTCATAGCCCTCTTCCGGCTTCCATCCGGAAATATCCAGATAGCTCCCGTCGTCAAAGCCCAGATAAAACCCGGCCGGAACCTCTTCAAAACGGTTAAGGCTCCCGGCATATTCGTCCTTTATCCCCTCGTCATTTTCAAAGTAAGCGCCCTCCAGAGTATCCGCAAGAGCGTCGTAATATTCGAGAATACCGTCAATTTTCCCCGCAAGCTTTGCTGCCCCCGCCAGGGAAGCCTCCGAAAGAGCCTCCTTTGAGCGCTTAACACAAAGCCGCCGGGCACCGATGAGACAGAGGAAGGCCACCGCCAATAGAAACAGCGTCACCACGGGCACGAATATCCTTAACAGCCTGTCACTCACTGATTGACCGCACCGGCTCTTTATTAACTTTTCATCCGCTGCCTTCGGCTCCATACGCTGACGCTGACCTTCCGCTTCACGATTTGCATTTCCGCCTCCACCCGGCTGCCGCATAAAGGGTTACGACGGAAACGCGCTTTGAAAATATCCTACTTCAAAGCTTAAACGCAAGTCAACGCACTTACCAACAATCTCATCCACAAATTAAATGTATTCATCCACATTACGGGCCTGGTCATCCACAGGTATCCACAACCAAAAAAAGAGTGCCGTGCTTTGCAGGCACGACACTCTCCTTTTAATTAAAAGTATTATTTTGCAAAGGCACTCACAAAGGCCGCTGCATCGGCATCGCTCATGCCCTTCTGGGATACAAGCTGGGAAATATACCAGTCCTTCGCGCCGGACGCGGAGTTCTTAAAGGAATCGGAATCGATGGCGTCAAGGTCGGTTACCTCCATGGCGCCGGTCTCTCTCCACTCCTTGACCAGGGCATCCACGTTCTCGCGGTTGATGGTCTTCTGATACTCCACCGCCTTGGCGGCGTTGGCGTCGATAACAGCCTTCTGCGCATCGGTGAACTGGTCATAGGCGTTCTGGTTGATGCAGAAGAACAGGCAGTCATAATAGGCGTTCCAGAGGGAAATATACTTCTGCACATCCTGTACGGAGGCGGAGGCAATGGCGGTCTCGGGATTTTCCTCGCCGTCAACCGTTCCCTGCTGAAGAGCCGTATAGGTCTCGGCCCAGTTCATAACCGAGGCATCGCACCCCCACTCCTTGTACACTTCCGCGCAAAGGTCGTTGGAGCATATCCTCATCTTGATATCGGAAAGGTCGGAGACGGCCGTGATGGGCTTCTTGGAGTTAGTGATCTGACGGAAGCCGTTTTCTCCGATACCCTCGCACTTCAGCCCGTACTCGGAAAGCACACCCTTAAGGCTTTCGCCGCCCGAGCCGTTCATGACGGAATCCACATCGTCATAGTTGGAGAAAATATAGGGAAGGGAAACCACGTTGAACCGGGGATCAAAGTTCGCGTAAATCAGATTTGAATGAAGGGAAACCTGAAGTGTGTTTCCGTCCATAAGAGCCTGGATGCCGGCAACCTGGTCGCCGTTGGTGAGCTGCTCGCCCGCGTAGACCGCAACATTCACCTTGCCGCCTGTGGATTCCTGCATCAGAGCGTTAAAATAGTAACCCGCCTGTGCCCAGGTCGAGGTATCACCGGTGGAGCAGTCGAAATTCCAGGTGGTCTCGGGCCACTCATCCGCTCCGTCATACTTTGCCGCCTCGGCAGAAGCCACAAACCGGTCAGAAGCCTCGTAATCCTGATAGGAAAGGCCCGAATCGGAAGCTGCGGGCGCGGCCGCGTCCTCTGTCTGTCCGGCGCTTCCCGAATCAGCCGCCGCGGCGCCGCCGCAGGCCGTCATTGTGACCGCAAGCGCAGCCACGAGTGCGAGTGAAATCAATTTCTTCATAAATCTTCCTCCTAAAAAAACCTCTTTAAAATAGTTACCTCTATTAACCACCGGCAGAAAGCCAGTTATGTTAACCAGATTCAGACAGCCTTACAGTTTTTCCCGGGCCCCTGATTACTTACTGAACACCAGACTGATCCCGGGCACATAGGTCACAAGGAGCAGCACCACCAGGCAGGCAATGATCATGGGCACCACGGCTTTTGAAATCATGGGCAGCGTCACCCTGTGATACTCCTCTCCCGTCTTCTTCTCCGTAACGGCCTTAGGAATCTTAAGCCCCATGGCCACAAAGAGATTCACTCCCACAGGAGGCGTGACCTGGCCGATTGCGAGGTTCACGGTGGCAAGTATGCCGAAGGCGATGGGATTGTAGCCAAGCTGCAGTGCCACCGGCAGCATGATCGGGATAAAGATGTACATGGCCGAGTTGGCGTCGATGAAGCAGCCCGCTATAAGGAATATTATGTTAACTATCACAAGAAAGACAATCTGATTTCCGGAGACCTTCGCAAGCAGCGCCTGGGCCGCCTGGGAAATGCCGAAAAGGGTACAGCAATAGGAAAACAGGGAAGCGGAGGCCACAATCAGCATGATGCCTCCGGTAGTCTTGGCGGAATCCACCATGATTCCGAAAAGATCCTTTAATTTTACTTCCTTATAAATAAACATTCCGACAATCAGACCGTAGACCACGGACACGGCCGCGGCTTCCGTGGGGGTAAATATCCCGCCGTAGATGCCGCCGAGGATTATAACCGGCATTAAAAGCCCCCAGAAGGCCTCCCGGAAGCTCTTCCATCTTTCCTTCCAGCTCCGTTTCGGATGCGAGGGCTTTAACCCCTTTCGGTTTGCCTCGAAAAGCACCACAATCGCCAGAGCCACACCCATTAAGATTCCGGGTATGATCCCTGCCATGAACATTTCACCCACGTTGGTATTGGCAATTGAGGAATAGACCACAAAGGCAATGGACGGCGGAATGACTATGGCTATTGAGGAGGAGGTGGCCATGAGACCCTCCGAAAAAGCGGCCGAAAACCCCGACTCGATCATGGCCGGCACTAAAACCGCTCCGAGAGCCGCCACGGTGGCAGGGCCGGAACCGGATATGGCGCCGAAGAAGCAGGCCACAATAACACAGACGATGGCCATGCCTCCCTTTCTGTGCCCCACGCAGTCATCTATGAAATTCACCAGCCTTGTGGAAATTCCCGCCCTGGCCATAATATTTCCCGACAGCACAAAGAAGGGGATGGCTAAAAGCAGAAACTTCGCGGTTCCGGTGTAGGTATTCGTGGCTATGATGCTTAAATCCAGCATGGAAAATTTCGGATCGGTGGCGGAGGCCACAAGCACCGTCAGGGCCGAGCTCATTCCAAGGCAGATCGCAATCGGCATGCCGATAATCAGCATAATAAAGAATGAAATGAAAAGTACCGCCGTGATCATTTATTTTCCTCTCGATTTTTCTTATCGGCCGGCGAAGCGGCGCAGGTTTCAATACAGTTTTCGATAAAGTGCAGGGCTAAAGAAATACCGCCGATAAGCACGAAGCTCCAGAAGATGCTTTTGTTTATATGCAGAATCGGGCTGAAGGTATGGTCCTTGAGCATCCTGTCAAGGCCTTCCCAGGCAAGGATCAGCGAATATATCACCGCGATGACCGTGGAGATGATAAGCAGCAGCTTTCTGGTCTTTTCGCTGACGTTGTCCGGCACCAGGGCCAGGTTCACCAGGTCACCGCTTCTGGCCGCCACACCGGCCGCCAGCAGGGAAATCAGGACGAAAACCGCCACAACGATTTCCTCGGCAAAGCCCCAGGAATGGTGAAAGACATAGCGGGCTATAACGTTTCCGAAGGTAAGGGCAAGCACCAGCACCGAAGCGGCTGCCAGGGCTATTTCCTCCACAAGGGTGACAACACGCATTATTTTTCTGTAGGTATCCATAGTATTCCTCCGAACAGGAGTGTTTTTTGCGACGACACGCGCTTTTTCATTATATCTGAAAGAATTAATTCCCGTCAAGGAAGAGAACCGGTCAGTTTGTGACAAAAAGAGATTAAATTACGTCAAGACAATCTTTACGGCGCAGTATACCAGCAGCAGCGCCATTATCGAATTTATAAGGCGGTATTTTCGGGAATAAAAGGGATAAATCAGGCTTCCGGCCAGAGCCCAGATAAGATTTCCCCCTCCGCAGCAGGCCGTCATTGTCACCGCAAAGAGGATAATCAGAACGACACTGCTTCCGTAGGGCAGGAAATAACCCGGATAGGCAGCCAGCCCCAGCATAATGACCTTGACATTTAAAAACTGGAGAAGAAAGCCGTGGAGGAAGGTCAGAGGTTCCTCCGATATACTTTCACCGGAGCTGATTTCCGGAGGCTTTCTCCGGAAGGTCTTCCAGGCTAACAGCAGAATATAGGCCGCGCCCACATACTTAAAATACGGCGCGATCTGCGGAATAAAGGCCCCGAGCAGGGTACAGAACGTCCCCGCGAGAAGCATCACCGTAACAAGCCCGGTCCATATCCCGAAAAGGAGCTTAAGACACCTTTTAAAACCGAACTGTCCCGCTGCCGCCAGCAGCAGCACATTGTTGGGCCCGGGCAGAAACGTGGTCGCACAGGCATAAGCAATAAAAGAAAGATAACCCCCGATCGGCATAGCTGAACCTTTCGCAATTATTCGGCAGCCGTCTCCCCTTCGCCGATGCCGAATTCCTCCATCATATCGCCGTCTCCCGAAGGCGCTTCCTCTTCTTCGACTTCCTCCGGCGCGGGTATAAACTCCGAGAGGTAGACGTCCTGCCCCGCTCCGGCAAACATGGCCGGAATATTTAAAATTATACCGTCCATATTATAGGGAAGCTTCAGCTTAACAGCGCTGGAATGACTCTCTCCGCCCTTTTCATCGGTGATTTCCACCACCATTTTAAAGTTCTGCCCCATCCATTTGGCCATGCCCCGCTCTCCGTCATAGAGCTTGGCCACCCGCTCATCATTTACATATATTTCCGTCTTGTAGGGAGGCTTAACCTCGGTACCGTTAACCTCCGCGGTTTTTGCGTCGAAATAGACCGTATGTCCCCTGCCGACAACAAACATCACCGCGCATATCGCGATAAGAATAAGAACCGTGATCAGCCTAAACAGCAGCATCCGCTTTTTATTCATTGCTCAGCCACCTCGCTTTCCTTAAGCTGATCGAGTCTCAGCTGCTCCGCCATGCGGCTCTTCGCCCTGCGCTTCTTTGTTTCATACATAACAAGGGCGATGGTTATGACCGCATAGGAAACAAACACACGGAAATATTCGCCGATCATGGAATCCCCGGTAAGCTTCGCTCCCGCCGAGGGCGCGACGATAAACATCAGATGGAAAAGCGTGACCCCCAGGAACACGTTTCCGATGGAAGCCCGGTCTACCGAGGCTCCGCCCACCAGCAGGGCCGCTATACAGAACATTCCTATCTGGGAATGGGAGCTGTAGGTGGCGATATTACCCATGTTCTGGAGATATATCACCATACCGAAGCCCGCCAGGACGGTTGACATAATTATCGAAATAATTCTCGTGCGCTCCACATTTATTCCGGCGTCCTTCGAGACCTCCATATCCTGCCCAACTGCCCGCATATCCTGTCCCAGCTTGGTTTTCCTGAACCAGACGATAAACAAGCAGAGGACAGCGATCAGAAGGAAGGTCGCGACCGGGATCTTCGCCCCGAAAACCGTTAAGGGAATCAGATCGTCCAGCTTCTGGCGCATATCAAGGAGGCTCACCGTATTCCTGATGCCGTAGCCTCTGGGAAGCTTTAAGGACGAATGCTTTATGGGAATAACGGGTCCCATCAGGTAGAGCACGACAAACTGATATACTCCGTTGATAAAGTAGCTGATTATATAGCTTGTGACCATCTCACGGCCCTTGGCCATATTGAGGATCTTGCCGCAGATCAGTCCCAGAAGTATTGAAATCGGAATCGAAAGGATCATCGCCAGAACCATACCCGGTATTCCCACGATCTGCCAGTCCGCGGTGAGAATGAGGCCTATTTCCCCGGCCATCGCCCCCAGAGTCATGCCGAAATTAAGTCCCATCCCGGCCATAATCGGGATCAGGAGGCAGAGGATAAGGAAGGTATTACGTCCCATCCTGGTTACGATCTCGTTTAAGAGATAGCTCGGCGAGAAGCCGGACAGGGGGATACAGACGGCGCAGATCAGGATGAACATGATCGGCACGGTATTGGCTCCCAGAAAGCCGCCTATCTTCTGCACAGTACTTTTATTGGAATCCGTCTTATTCATCATTTCGCCCTCTCTGTCTTTCTGGTCAGGGCATAGAGTATCATGCCGTTGGAAACGATAATACGTATTACCTCGCTCATATCCATGTGGATCATGTTGTTCATCACGGTCGGCGTCATCGTAACGATTCCCTGGAACAGGAAGGTCCCGATGATCACGTTGGCGATGGAGGCCTTGTTTACGCTGGCTCCGCCGATAAGGATTGCGGATACGGCAGGCAGGGCCATATAGAAGGGAGCCATGTATAACTGGATGAACCCGAAGCCCTGCTCGTATACAAGAATTCCCACCGCGGCAAGCCAGGTTGACATAACAACAGAGAGCATTCTCATTTTATCGATATTTACTCCGGCAGCCCTTGCAAACACCGGGTTCGACCCCACCGCCGTCATGGCCGTTCCGGTTTTGGTATGGAGAAACGCCCATATCCCAAGGGCAATCAGGATAAAGAAAAGAATCGTTCCTGTCGGAATCGAGAGATTGCCGATATTGATCTGGAGGAAATTTGCCAGAACCTTGTCGTAGTAACCCTCCAGGGAAATGGTGGTCCTGAGGCCCTTGCCCGCCAGGCCCCAGACCATGTTCGGGCTGTGGTAGGGAAGCAGGAGCCACATCATACACATAAAGGAAACCGATGAAAAGCCGACATAGGTGGCAATCATCATTTCCCCGCCTTTAATCTTATTTAGGAGCCATCCGTAAAACAACCCGAGAATGATCGCGAAGGGCGTTGAGATCACGATCGCCGCAAAAAAGCTCAGGCCGCCGGTAAAGCCCAGTTCAACCGAAAGAGTGGCCCCTAAAAGTCCCGATATGATTCCCAGCGGCAGACCGAAATTCAGCCCGCAGCCCGAATGCACCATCGGAACCATCGCCAGAACAAGGATTGCGTTCCAGCTGAAACGATTTATCGTATTGGAAATCTGTGTCGGCAGATCAGCGCCCACCAACGGGGAAAGAATAAAAAGAAGCAGGAGGAAGCCCGCGATAATCAGTCTCGGAAGCCCGAAATCTGCGACCGCCTCCCGGCATCTGTCCATAAATGATTGTTTCTCCGCGTTTTCGTTCATTGTATCCGTTCCTTTATCTTAGATGACCTGGCTCACCATCAGCGTTCCGAAGGTTTCCGAAGGAGTATCGGCAGGGAGTATCTCGGCAATCCTGCCTCCCGAGACAATGGCGATACGGTCGCACGTCCGCCGAAGCTCTTCGAGTTCCGAGGAAATCATAACCACCGTCACACCGCTCTCCCGGTTGAATTTCTTAAGTGCATCGAGCACCAGCGCCTTTGCTCCGACATCGATTCCCCGGGTGGGCTCCGAAACAAAGAGAAAACGGGGTTCCAGGGCGAAAGCCTTGGCCAGACAGACCTTCTGCTGATTTCCTCCGGAAAGCTCCTTCGCCTTCTGTGAGGTACCCGTACACTTTATCTGAAGCTCTTCAACGTATTTTTCGGTAACAGCGCGGATCGCCTCCTCGTCCCGCCATTTGATGAGACCTCCGAGATAGTATTTCAAAAACTTATTCTGGATCTGCATTGCCGGGAAAGCCACATTCCACTCAAGCGTCTCGTCCAGGAGAAGCCCGACGCCCCGGCGATCCTCGGAAACGAATGCGATGGCGGAATCAAGGCAGGAGCGCGGCTGATTTAAGGGAATCTCCTTACCGTCAAATACAACGGTTCCTCCGGCCTCATAAAGCCCCATGATGCCGTTGGGTATCCCGAGCTTGCCCTGTCCGGCCAGACCTCCGATTCCCAGGATCTCACCCTTCCGGACATCGAGATTTACGTTTCTTACCGTCTCTCCCGGCATATCGACCCAGAGGTTTCTGACAGACATGATCACGGACGAATCCGATAACGAATCCTTCTTGATCTCCTCTCTGAGATTCGAATGATCCGTATTTGTATCCACGTTCCGTCCCACCATGTAGCGGGTGATCTCCGCCTCATTCGTATCTCCGGCGGGAACCTCCTTTACCACAAAGCCGTCTCTCATTACGACTACCTTGTCGCAGACCTCAAGAATCTCATGCAGACGGTGGGTGATGAATATGACGGCAATTCCCCGTGAGGACATGCCCCGCACGGAATGAAGCAGAGCCTCCGCCTCCTTTTCCGTAAGCACCGCCGTCGGCTCATCAAGAATAAGGAGCTTAAGCTGCTCCTTGGAAAGCTCTCTGGCTATCTCGGTAAACTGCTTATGCCCCACCGGCATCTCGTTTATAACCATGCCCCGGTCAATGGAAACACCCATTTTCTCTATAGCCTCCACAGCCCGGGCGTCCATTTCCTTTCGGTCCAGAGTATTAAGACGTTCACCGAAAATCTCGGAAATCACATTGGTCTTTTTCGGTTCTCTGTTCAGCAATATGTTCTCGGTAGCCGTAAAGCCGGGTATCAGGGAGAATTCCTGATGCACCATTCCGATTCCGGCGTTGATGGCATCAAAGGGCGTCGCAAAGTCCACCTTTTCGCCATTCATCAGAATTTCTCCCTCATATCCGCCAGTTTCACGGATAACGTCCATTCCGAAGAGAATCTTCATCAGAGTTGATTTTCCCGCTCCGTTTTCCCCGCAGAAACCCAGAACCTCACCTTCCTCCAGAGTAAAATTAATATCCGTCAGAACCTGGTTCCCGAAAAATTCCTTTTTTATGTTTTTTATTTCCAGTAAGGGCGATGCTTTGTCAGCCATTGCCGTTCCCCCATGTTTTCTTCAAAATGCCCACGGAGCGCCGAAAGACGCCCGTGGGCAAAACAATCAATGCTGAAGCTTATTTAACGGTGAAGTATTTCTCCGGAACCTCAACAGAGGTGGATCCCATGTACTTGCCGGGATCACCCATGATATAGGTATCCTGATAGATAAGGAAGGTGTTGTCGGCCTTCACACCGGTCTCGGCATTGGTATAGTTGGAGCCGTTCCACTCCGCTCCGGGTGAGAACACACCGTAAGCCTTGGAGATATCATCGATATCTGCCAGCTCGCTGATGCCGTCGATAACGTTCATGGCATGCTGGGCAAGACCCGCGGAAACAGTATAGCCATAGGAATAGGCCCAGGTGCCGAATCTGCCGGCGCCGCCCTTTTCCACAACAGCGGATTCAACCTTTTTAAGGATCTTCTCAAAGTCGCCCGCTTCCTCGGTAAGATCAAGTCCCAGAGCTCCGGGATAACCCATAAGAGGTGAAGGAAGGTCCGCCTCGATAAAGTATCCGCCGTACTCCAGAAGCTGCTTTAACAGCGGCTCGGTGTGGGCGTCGTTGGTGCAGAAATAAGCTGTCTCCGTGCCGTACTTGTCAACCCACTCGGGAACCTTTTCAAGAATATAGGCCTGTGCACCGGCAACGCCGACATCACTGGTGGGGTCGGGAGCGGTCTCAAGCACGAAGTCCATTCCGAACTCTTCGCAGGCCGCCTTCATGATGGCCACACGACGGCTCATGGTTTCATAAGCCATATGTCTCGGGAAGGAAATGTGTACAAAGCTCTTGCAGCCAAGCTCGTGGGCCGTGCGGATGATAAGATAGCCGCGGGCCACGAAGTCGTTGTTTACAACAAGATCGGCAGCGCTTCCGATTTCCGGAAGATCCTCATGGGATTCGCCCGCGAAGCAGAGAATGTCGGGGCGGCGCTCCTTGATCTGACGGAAGGCCTCCGTTGTTCCGGGAATAGCCTGGTTTACGATGATCGCCTTCATATCGGGATCGTCGGAAAGATTCACTATGGTCTGGATTGTGGTCTCCAGCTCTTCCGTAAAGTTATCAGGATAGATGGCAAGCTTGACTCTGTCTTCGCCGTACTTCTCCTGGAAAGCTTCGGCTCCGCGCCTGTCATCCTCTGACTGTGAAACAGAGCCGGTCACGATACCGATGTGGTAATCGCCGCCTGCGCTTTCTTCCGCGCCCGCATCCGCCTCTTTGGTTTCCTCCGCAGCATCCGCTGCAGGAGCTTCTTCCGCCTTCTCCTCCTGGGTCTCTGCCGCGGGAGCTTCCACGCTTTCGATTGTCGCACCCGTATCCGCCGCGCCGCAGGCCGCCAGAGTAGAGACCATTACAACTGCCAGAAGAGAACTTACAATTTTCTTTTTCATCGTTACCTCCTTTGTTGAAATATTACTTTGTCACACGAAAGCGGTGTGCACAAAGCACACCGCTGCGCAACATTGCTATTATAGTACGTTTTTATGGAAAACGTCAAACAGATTTGAAGTTTATGCTTATCTTTTTCTGGCGAAAATCAGTCCGAAGGTGCCGGGACCGCAGTTCGCGGAAATCGACGGAGAAGCCTTCTGGAAGATAATCTCCTTAAAAGCGGCCTTTTTTATAACCTCCGCCCTTATCTCCTGCAGATCCTGCTGGGACAGGCCGGTATAGGTTATAAACAAAGTGCTGTCATCGATGGTGCCCAGGGCTTCCAGCGCCTTGCTGATATATTCTTTTCTGAATTTGACCCTCCTGCCGATGCGGATTCCTCCCACCGTCAATTTACTGCGCTTAAGGATAATGATCGGATGGAGCATGAGTATCCGGCACACCGTATGGATCCTGTTGGGAAGACGACCGGCCCTGGCCAGAAACTCGGTATCGTCCACAATAAAGCTGGTACGGACTTTGTCCCTCATCTCCTCCAATGAACTCACTATCTCCTCCACAGTTTTCTTCTCGCTCGAAAGCTTTCTCGCATAGAGAACCATGAGCCCCATTCCGCTTGACAGGTGCCCTGAATCGACAACCGTTACGTTGTCAAAGGTCTCCGCCGCCTCCAGCGCGTTCCGATAGCCTTCGCTGGCTTTTTTCGCTATTGTTATATGGATTATGTTTTCGGCATTAACAAGATTTGCGGCAAAGAAATCCTCATAGCTTGCCACATCGGGCGGTTCGGAATGAACCTTGTTTGAAGGATCCTTCATGTATACAAGTATTCCGTCGCTCTCCGTCTCCACCCCGTCCAGAAAGACACCGCGGTTCGTAACAACCCTGTAGGGCAGCACCGGAATATCCAGACGGGAAAGCACGGCATCCGGAAGATCACAGACACTGTCCGTGGTAATAAGGATCGGCACCTTTGCCCTGTGCTCCTCCAGTATCTCACGGGCCATGGCCTCCTCCGCCGCCCCGCTCCGGCTTATAATCAGATCCTTGGGCAGAAGCTTTAAGACGCTGGCCTCCAAAAGAGTACCGCTGACGGGCTTTAAGATATAGCCGTCAAAGCCCTCGTTTCTGTAAAGGGCCTGGTTGTCGCTTCCGGCATTGGCGGTCAGGGCAACGACCGGAGTTTCCCTGTTAAGGCCGCCCACCTGCTCCCTTATGGCGTGCAGACACTCTATACCGTCCATTTCCGGCATCAGATGATCCATGAAAATCCCGTTGTAGTGGGTGCCTAACGTCTTCTGGAGGCATTCCTCCCCGCTGGTTACCGTGTCGATCTGGATTTTGGTTTCCCGAAGGAGCTTTGCGGCCACCATAAGATTCGCTTCGTTGTCATCCACGATAAGGATTCTTGCTCCCGGCGCCTCAAAGCTCTGGCGGTAGTGCTCCTGCTTGCTCATAACATGCATGGATTCCAGTGAAAGAGCTCCGATCTGACGGGCGTCAACCACATCCTGAGCCAGCTTTATAATAAACGTACTGCCTCTGGTATAGATACTGTTTACCGTGATTTCCCCGCCCATCAGATCCACGATCTGCTTGACGATGGAAAGCCCCAGACCCGTGCCCTCAATAAGACGGTTTTTCTCCTGATCCACCCGCTTGAAAGCGTCAAAGAGATAGGGAATGTTTTCTTTTTTGATGCCCATACCGGTGTCCGCGATGGAATAGGTCACGAGAACCCTGTTTGTGGACAGCTTCTCACAGTGGATGGAAAGGGTTACCGAGCCGGAATTGGTATATTTGATGGCGTTATTCAGAACATTGACCAGCACCTGCTTTATCCTGACCTCGTCTCCGAAAAGCTGGGAGGGAAGGGAGGAATCCACATCCATATGGAAGCTTAAACCCTTTTTCTCCGCCCTCATCCATACCATGTTGACGATTTCGGAAAGCATGGTCGTGACCTCGTACGCCACAGGAACTATATCCATCTTTCCGGACTGCATCTTGGACATATCCAGAATGTCATTGATAAGGGCAAGGAGCATCTTACTGGCTCCCTGAATGTTTTTGGCGTCCTCAGCCACCTCCGGGGAAATGGCATCCCGGAGTATCATCTCGTCGAGACCGATTATGGTATTGATCGGAGTGCGGATTTCATGGCTCATGCTGGAGAAAAACCGGTTCTGGGCCTGGTTTAATTCCTCAATCTCCTTTTTCTGCTGCTGTGCCAGCTCATTTTCCGAACGGTAGACCTTGTTCTGGAAGGTAAGCAGAAGACAGATAAGAGAGCTCACAAGAATAAGCGCTACTGCCGAATCCACATAGGCGGCGTTTATGGTGTGGGGGCTGATCATATGAGGAAAACGGTAGGAATAGTAATATACAGCCAGAACCTCCGTCGCCCCGAGAGCGATCATGTACCATTTGAGTCTTCCTTCCACCATAAGACAGACATAGGTGAAGCCCAGAACAAACCAGATAGGCGCTCCGCCGTACATTCCGCCCCCTAAAAAGTAGATCAGGGGCAGAATGATATTCAGTATAAAAAAGCCCGTCACCGCCGCTCCCAGCTGAATGCGCCGGGTATATACGGAAAGTGCGCAGAGTCCCCCCACAAGCAATGCCGCGATGCCGAGAGTAATAACGCTTTCCTTATCCTCTCCCAGCAGGAAGCTGACCATGAAAGCGGAAATAAGAGCAAGCACTCCAATAGAAGAGATAAGGCGGTAAAGCCTCTCCTGAAGACTGAGAGAATGATCCATTATGGATAATAACCATCTTTTAATCAGTTTCATGACTCCTCACCTCCCTTCTCCAGCTGCTCAATCAGGTCGGTAACCATATCCGAAGCCTGCTTTAATTCAAAGTCTCCGATTTTTTCCCGGATATCGGAAAGAATCTGATCCACCGGACGGTCATCGTAGCGGAAGGCGCGCAGCTCCTCCAGCTCGCTCTCCGCCTGATCGGCATCGAAAAGCTCCAGACTTTCCGCGATTCTTTTAAGGTGCTCCATAAGCTCTTCGGCGGAAATGTCCGCCAGCTCAATTTCCTCCGTGGAGCTGCTTAAGGACAGGGCGTCGCTTATCACCGATACCGCCTTGTCGTAAAGGGCGATCATCGTATCGTGATGCCCCAGAATGTAGGAGGCGTTTTCCTCCTTTGCCGCCCCCTCCAGATCGGCCGCGGCTTCCGAAAGCAGATCCGCCCCCACCGTACGCGAGGTGCTCTTTAAGGCATGGACGCGTATGCGGTAATCATGCCAGTCTCTCTCCGCAAAGAAGTCGCAGAGCTCTTTTCTCTTCTGGGGAGCATCGTGGGCAAACTTCTCGATAAGCTCCAGATAGAAGGCCTTATCCCCGCTGCAGTAACCCATTCCTCCGACAACGTTTATTCCGCTTTCGGCGAGATTCGTAAGCTCGTTCTCGTCTGCCCCGTCAAGCGAATCGGAAAGGCGGGAGGTACCTTTCAGAATATACTGAATCCGTTCGGGCGGCAGTATTCTTTTCAGCACCCGCTCAAAGGTCACTGTCTCTATGGGCTTCGGTACAAATTCGTCAAAGCCCTCCTGCAGAAACATTTCCCTGGCGCCGCTCACCGCGTTGGCGGTAAGGGCAATGATTAAAAGCGCCTCCATGGACTGGGAGGAGATCTTTCTGATTCTGTGGGCCGCCTCGATGCCGTCCATAACAGGCATCATGTGATCCATGAAAATTATGTCATAGTGGTGCTCCCTGCAAAGCTCCAGAGCCTCTTCTCCGCCGGGGGCGGTTGTGACCTCCATCCGGTAATCCTTCAAAAAGCCCTCGGCCACCATAAGGTTCATCTCATCGTCATCCACCACCAGTGCCTTAAGGCCCGGAGTTATCATGTGATATTCCGTGGAATACTCATCCTGCTCCTGCTCCGCCGTCACGTTGTCCTGAAGCATATTAAGGACGTGGAAACTGCAGAAAGGCTTCAGCAGAAGCTTGATATTGCTGTGGGATTTTAAGGAGAAATCCTGATCGGCGCTTACCGCAATTTTCACTCTCCTGTCCACGGACTCAAAAAAGACGGAATCCGCTTCATACTCCTCCTGGCCGATATAAACATGGGTCACTTTATAAATATCCAGAATCTTTTCCAGCTCTTCCTTTGTCGTGGCCCGGTGTACGGGAAGTCCCAGTCCGGCGGAAAGATTGTGAATCACTTCGTCATAGAAATCCCTTATAGCGGGAACCTTATATTTTTCGGGCTTTAAATAGACCGCGACGCAAAGTCTCGAAGCGTCATCCACTGCCATACAGGGAGAGGCGTCCACTACTTTCTGGGGGATGCTGATGTACACGGAGGTACCCTTATCCTTCTCGGCCTCCAGCCTCATAAAGCCTCCCATTGCAGTCACAAAGCCATAGACATTGGAAAGCCCGAGCCCCATACCGCCTGCCCTCCGGCTGCGGCTGGCATCGATCTGATAGAAGCTGTCAGTGATCTGTTCCGTTTCGTTTTCATCCATGCCTATGCCGGTATCGGTCACGTTGATGCAGATATTTACGCCGTATTCCTTGGGCAGGGCTTTAATCCTGACGTATACCCCGCCCTCCTTTGTGAACTTTACCGCGTTGTCGATCAGGTGCCACAGGATTTTCTTTATCTTGGCTCCGTCGCCGTTCAGCTTTGCGGGCACCTTCGGATCGATGTCCAGAATAAGCTCCCCGCCGTGCAGCTCCCGGAGCCTGTATTCCGTTGCCAGATCATTTATCAGGGAGGCCGGCATATATACCTCTTCACTGATAACCAGCCGCCCGGTATCGATTTCTGTATAGTCCAGGATGTCGCTGATCTGTCCGAAAAGGCGTCTGCCGCCCATATCTATGGAGCGGAGAGACCTGATCTTTGCCGGATCATCCTCATTTCGGAGCAGAACGCTGGTTATGCCCATAACCGCGTTGATCGGGGTACGAAGCTCGTGGGAGACGTTGGTCAGGAAATCCTCGCTTCGCTTGTTGGCCTCGTCCAGCTGCCCGATAATATCATAGTAGTTCTTTCTCTCCTCCGCCCTGCGCCTGATTTTATACTTCGATATCAGAGCCATGACCAGAACACTCAGAATATCAAGAGCCATGCGGGAAATACCGATGGGAGAGGTACGGTATGAAAATTCCTCGGTAAAAAACAGATAATAAATCAGAATCATGTAATATTCGGCCGCGGCAATATTTATAACAGCTTTTTCATCATTCAGGGAAAAGAGGCCGAAGACGAAGAGAAACATTAACGGGAGTTCGTTTATGCTGGTGGGATGGACGCCGTAGAAAAAAATTTCCACCAGCATGAGACCCGTATAAAAATAAAACCGCAGACGCTCATTAAGAAACTGACCGATGTGACAGACCCAGGCCGCCAGTATTCCTATAACCGTGGGCAGAATGAACCAGGCCTCCCATTTTAATACCAGGGTCTCGATAATCAGAAACAGTGAAAGACAGGTGTAGCTGATGACAATAATCAGATGTGATTCCAGATGTATTTCATGTTCTTTTTTATTATCTTCCATCCGGATCCTCCCTCAGATTGTACATCGAGTCCTCTTCTATCATGGTTAACATAATTTCTGCGAACTGCGGATCAAACTGGGTGCCCTTCCCCAGCTCAATCTCCGACCGCACCCGCTCCTGAGGCATAACGCCGCGGTAGCTCCTTCTGGAGGTCATGGCATCGTAGGCGTCCGCAACCCCGATAATCCGGGCCTCCACGGGAATCAGCTCCCCGGAAAGCCTGTCGGGATAGCCCAGCCCGTCGAAGCGTTCATGGTGCCAGCGGGCTCCGGTCACCAGCTCGGGAAACTCCGAAATATTCTTTAAAATCTGGGCCCCCAGCACAGGATGGTTCATAATCTGGGCGTATTCCTCTTCGGTGAGCTTTGCCGGCTTGTTGATTATGGAATCGGAAACGCCGATTTTGCCTACGTCGTGAAGCAGCCCCATCATGTAGATGTTTTCCTGATCCATGTCGGAAAACCCTGCCCTTTTCGCAATCTCTCTGGCATAGAAAGCCACTCTGGAGGAATGGCCGTTGGTATAGGTGTCCTTGGCGTCAATGGCCCCAGCCAGCGCTTTCACAATCTGCTGGGCCATCTGCTCCACCCGGCGGTTCTGCTGTACCACCTCGGCGGTTTTTCGCTCCACCTCTCTTGTAAGATTTGACTGAAGCCTTGTCAGGTCAAGGGTATGCCGCACCCGAAGCAGCAGCACGTCCGGCACGAAAGGCTTTTTTATGAAGTCCATGGCCCCGGACCTTAAGGACTTTGTCTCCGTCCCGGTGTCCTCGTCCGCCGTAAGGAAGATCACGGGAATATCCGCAAGAGCCTTGTTTGCCCGGATTTTTTCCAGGGTTTCGAAGCCGTCGATCCCGGTCATATGCACGTCGAGGAGAATGAGATCGGGCACGTTTCCCGCGAGAAACGCCAGGGCGTCCTCTCCGGATTTAAGGCAGCTTACGCGCATACTCTCTCCGCTGAGAATATGGCTTGCCATTCTTAAATTGGAAGCGTCGTCGTCCACGACAAGGATCCATTCGGTCATATCAAACCTCGTATCGGCCTTCCGAAAACATTATGTTAACCATCTGCCTGGATTATGTCAACCTTTCTCCAGCTCCTCGGTTACTATTTTTCTTCTTAATCCCGCGTCTATAAAGTCACAATATTTGCAGAAGGGATAGTTGTGTCTTCCGTAGCGGACCTTTTCCCTGAGCTCCCGGTATTTCTCCCCGTTCCAGATGTCCACAAGCTTCTCTCTGGTAAGATCCCCGAGGCTTGTTGTCTCAAAATTATCGCAGCAGCATATCCCCATATTTCCGTTGGGTTCAATCCAGACGTCTGTATAGGGCATGACACAGGTCTTTTTTATTACCTTCTTTTTGCCCTGCTTATTCGGGGCGGAGCCGGCCCGGTTCGTGAGCACCTCTTTAACATACCGCATCTGGATCAATATCTCAACTTCGCTGTAGGAACCGGGATGGGCCTTTACATGATCGTAGATTTCCTTTATATTGTCGTGGAGCTTCATGTCCTCACAGTAATTGTTGATGATCAACTGGTTTACATAAGGTTTGATCTGGTCCAGCTTTTCTATGTTGAGCAGGAGGCCATTAGTTGACATAAATATAAACACTCCGGGCAGCTTTTCCCTGGCGTACCTGTGAAATTCGACTATTCTCTTATCCAGCCAGGGCTCGTTGTTCCCGTACAGCGTCAGACGGTTGGGATACTTCCATTCCGCAAGCTGGTCAATGACGGATCTGTAGAGCTCGTCTGATATTTTGGCGAAAGGACGCCGCTCCGCGTAGCGGTTTGCCGTGCAGAAGGCGCAGGTGGAATTGCAGCGGTTGATGGTTTCGATATTGACCACGTCCGGATAGGGAGCGCGCTCCTCCTTCATGAACTGCTCGATGAATTCCCTCTGCTTGTTGTCCCGCTTTAAGAACTGCATCGTAAGATACGCCCAGGCCGCCAGATTCGGCAGGTACTTCCTGGCATTCCATCCTATGATACCGGCATAATTGACAATTTTTATTGACATATGATTCCCTTTCGAATAGTTGACATAATATTTAGCAGCCGTGCACCGGCTATAGTTTACATAACTTTTTCGGCTTCCCCGTACTCTTCGGGAGTTCCGAAGGAAAGCATCTCGTCACAGAGAAACGATCTGATTTTCCGGCCCTTTCCGATAAGCACATTATAAACGCCGCTGATAAAGTATTCCTGATAGGGACAGCTTGAAAGATATTCTTCCGCCGCACCTAAAAAAAGCTCTTTGCTCCCAAAGCCGTAGGCTCCGCAGACGGCCTCATCACTGATGGCCTTCTTTTCCGCGGTTTCCGAAACAAAGCCGTCCTCTCCCCTTTTCACAAAGCTGAATTTCGGCTCGGTTGAACGGAAGGTGGCAATGGTTCCGTCAGCCGAAAGAGTGCTTTCCGCATAAAAAGCCGCCATTGCCCGGTTTTCAAACTTGAGGTCGCAGTCACAGAAAATCAGCGGAAGATCATTTTCCACGGCTTTCGCCCCTTCCATCGCCGTCAGCACCGCACCGTTTAACACATGATCCAGAACCCTTATTTTTGCCCAGGGGTAACGGTCGAGAATCTCCCGGTCTATATTGAAGCGTTCCACGTGGTCCTTAAGCACCACAAAGGTCAGGCTTTCCACGGCCATCGGCCCCAGCACCGACTGGGCAGCCCAGTAAAAAAAAGGCTTGTTTTTAATTGTGAGCAGGGGCTTCGGGCAGTCATAGCCCCGGTTTAAAAACCTTGTTCCCGCCCCGCCCATGGGCATAATAAGATTAATCTTCATCTCATAACCTCTGCGCCGGACTGGGAAAAGCGAAAGCGAACCTCCTCCATCCCGGTTTTAAGCATGGCTTCACGGAGCTTAAGCTTTTCTTCTGTATAAAACATCAGAAACCCGCCTCCGCCCGCTCCTATCATCTTTCCTCCAAGTGCCCCGTTTTTCCTGGCATAATCGTACCATTCATCGATTTTCGGATTGCTCATTCCCCCGGAACGCTTCTTTTTATATTCCCAGTGCACGTTCATTATGTCGGCAAATTTCCTCAAATCTCCCTTTTCAAAGGCATCCCGGCTCTCGTAGCCCATTTCCTTAACAAAATCCAGGTTGGAAAGCATAGCTTCGTCATTTTCCTTCGAGCGGTCGTTCTGCTCCTTTAAGATATCCGAGGCGGAATGGAAAAAGCCGGTAAAGAAAAGCATCAGGTTGTCCTCCAGATTATAGAAGGTATCCCTGGCAAGAGAAAGGGGGGCAATCTCCACCTTCCCCTCTCTCGATATCTCCATGGTGTTTATTCCTCCAAAGGCGGAAATATACTGATCCTGCTTCCCGACAGGCTCGTTAAGGCGCACCATCTCTATTTCACAGGCTTCGTCCGCAAGACGCCTGGCATCCGCGAAATCTCCCTTCTGGGCATGAAGGGCCGAAAGCAGGGCCGTAGTGAAGGTGCTGGAGGAGCCGAGCCCGGTCCCGGCCGGAATATCCGCCATGGAGCAGAGCTCCAGCCGGCTGTCATCGGGAAATTCCAGCATCTTCATGGCTTCCCGTACGATGGGATGTTCGATATCCCCTATCCTGCCCACCTTCTCATACTTTGAATATTTAACCAGAATCTCCCGGTCAAAGGTTTCGTGAAGGATGATGTAGACATATTTGTCAATGGCCGCACTTATTAAAAATCCTCCCCGCTTCTCATAATAACTCGGAAGATCGGTACCCCCTCCACCCAGAGAAATCCGCAGCGGGCTTCTGGCTATAATCATTCCCTTCTCCTTGTAAAATCAAAATTCCTGTGCTAAAATAGCAGACGCACATCAACTCAGCCGGAGTCTGAATCCCGGCTGGATAAAAAGCCGGCGTGTCGGAATTGGCAGACGAGACAGACTCAAAATCTGTTATCCGCAAGGGTGTGTGGGTCCGAGTCCCACCGCCGGCACTACTTTTCCTCCTTTGGATCCTCCTCCGCAGAAGCCTCCGAAAAGATCTGGGTTCCCTGGCCCAGCGCGGACTCGTGGGCTTTCGTGATTTCTCTGACCTCCTCCGCGGATTCCACGAAAATTTCCGCTATAGAAGCGTCAAACTGGCTTCCCGCCCCTTCTTTGATTATCTCCATTGACTTCTCAAAAGTGAACGGCTCCTTGTAGCTTCTTCTTGAAACCAGGGCGTCAAACACATCCGCAACGGCCATAATCCGGGCCGATAAAGGAATCTCCTCTCCGGCCTTCCCCTTAGGATACCCTTTTCCGTCCCATCTTTCATGATGGTAGGTCGCAAGGTTCCTGGCCTCCTTTAAGTACCCGCTGTCGGAAACCAGCTTCATGGCGCTTTCTATGATCCTGCTTCCGGCGGTGGTGTGGCTCTTCATAATTGCGAACTCTTCATCGGTGAGCCGGCCGGGCTTGTTTAATATGACATCCGAAACCATGATTTTTCCGACATCGTGCAAAGGAGCGGAATTGGCCACATCCTCCACGTATTCATCGGTCAGGACGTCCGGATACAGCCCTTTTTCCCGCATTTTCGTAAGGATAAGGCGCACATAGGCCGCGGTTTTGCGGACATGATCCCCCGTATTTTTGTCACGGCTTTCAACCATGTCGGCAAGGACATAGATAAGGCCGTTCTGCATGTGCGCGATCTCCTCACCCTTGGCCTCCACATCCTCAAGATAGCCCACTGTCTCGGCTATCGTCTTGGAGAGGGATTCATAGAGATTCTCGATTTCATCCCCCGTGGCTATGTCCAGGCGCTGAAGCCGCTCAACGCTCTTGTCCCGCCCCTCCTCTGTGTCATAGGCAAATTTTCTGGCGGACATGGTCATCGCCGCAATCGGGAAAATAAGATGGTAGTCCACAAGCCAGATAAGGAGGGCAAGAATGAAAATGTAGAAGCCCATGAAAAGGGAGAAAACCTTGGTCATGTAATTCAAGGTCGAAAGCCTTATGTCCTCCACCTTTATATCCGCCGCGGCGTAGCACACGGATTCCCCTGCGGAATTATATACCGGTGCAAAAACGGTAAGCAGCGGCCCGTACATCGTATCGTCCAGCAGCGGCTCCACCTCTCTGCCCGCAATAAGATCCTCCCTGCAAGGTTCAAGATATTTCTCAAGCTCTATCATATTTCCCGGATCCACTCCCTTAACCTCGGGAGTATCGAGGTCGAAGAGCACCTGAACCCCGTCCTCCAGAAACCTGTATACGTAAATAAACTCAATATCGGGATTTCCCTCCCGGATGTCCTCCAGCTCGCTTTCTATCCGCATATAATCGGGCCCGGCTTCCCCGAGAGAGGCGTATTCGCCGATTTTATCCCCGTCGATAAGGTCGGAAGCAAGCCTGGCAGCACTGGTGCAGCTGAAGGTATACTGCTTAAGGGCAAAGCTCTGGAACAGAAAATAGCTTATGATTGTGGTGACAACGGCCACGCAGAACATGATAACGGTTATGATGGTAACTATTTTGCTGCGAAGGGAAAAGGATCTTGTGACATTCTTTTTGGCGTCCAGGAGCGCCTCCTTTGTCATAGGAGCCTGACGCCAGCCCGTGAGCCACAGTCCCGGTTTTAAGCGGTCGGGAATAGCTTTGAGAATTATGTAAACCAGAATCACCGTAATGGCCTTATCGACAAGGTCAATAGTTACGTCCGAGGCCATCTGGGCCCAGAACGCGTTAAATCTTTCGCTGCTTAAAAGGGAGGTGGCGAAAGAGGAGGAAATCCCCTCTCCGATTCCGTAGCCGTAGAGGAGATAGGTGAGAATTGAACCGAGAACTCCGCCGATAAAAGCGAAAACCGGAATTGTCAGAACCGCCTTACGGAATTTTTCAAAATAGCCCTTGCTGCCGAGCCAGGTTCCCATGGCGGCAATCATTGTTGAAAGTACGACGTAATAGGCGTTGCCGGGATTGCCCCGCATGTTTATGATGTTGTTTAAGTATCCTACAAATATTCCGGGAAGGTATCCGCCGAGCACCGCTGCCAGAAGTGTGCCCACATTGTCGAGATACAGCGGGATGTTCAGAGCCGTCGCGGTTCGAGGCAAAATAAAATTGATGGCTATGGCTCCTGCGAAAAACGCCATCTGGAAAACAAGATACTTACGGCCCTTATTGTCGGCTGATTTTGTTATTCTGCTTCTGTCCATTCCGATCCCCTCCGATCAGGTGAATTATACCACAAATTCCATATCATGGACAGAAAAGACCGACTTTCCCGCCTTTGAAAATGATTTACCCTGTGGTACAATAGGTAAATAACAGGTATTTAAGGGCGGGGATTATTATGATTTCAACCAAAGGGCGCTATGCCTTAAGACTGATGATCGATCTTGCTGAAAATGAAGACAAAGGCTATATCCCGTTAAAGGATATAGCTGCCAGACAGGGGATCTCGAAAAAATATCTGGAGATCATCGTTCATGAACTGGTGTCCGGAGGGCTGCTTACCGGAGCCAGCGGTAAGGGCGGCGGCTACAGGCTCTGCCGGAAGTGCGGGGACTACTCCGTCGGAGAAATTCTGGAGCTCATGGAAGGTACTCTGTCCTCCGTGGCCTGCCTCGCCGGCAAAGATTACAGCTGCGAAAGGAAGAAAAGCTGCCGGACCCTCCCCATGTGGAAGGAATTCGATAAAACGGTGCACGACTTTTTTTACAACCGTAAACTCAGCAGCTTAATCGACAATTCCTGACGCGGCCGCAACAAAGCCTTTAAAGAGGGGATGGGCCTTGTTGGGTCTGGATTTGAATTCCGGGTGGGCCTGGGTTGCCAGGAAAAACGGGTGCTCCGGCAGCTCGATCATCTCGACTATCCTGCCGTCGGGAGACTGGCCGGAAATCTTTAAGCCGCCCTTCGTAAGCTCCTCCCGGTAATAATTATTCACCTCATATCTGTGACGGTGGCGTTCGGATATATTCTCCTGCCCATAGAGCCTGAAAGCTTTCGAGGACTTGTCGAGAACGCAGGGATAGGCCCCGAGCCGCAGCGTCCCCCCTATATCCTTAAGCCCGTCCTTTTCAGGCATTATGTGGATAAGGGGATGGGAAGTTTCGGGATCCTGCTCCGTGGAGTTGGCATCCGAAAAGCCCAGAATATCCCGGGCGAATTCCACAATCGCAAGCTGCATACCCAGGCAGAGTCCGAGGAATGGAAGCTCCTTTTCCCGGGCATATTTTATGGCTGTAAGCATCCCGTCGATTCCTCTGTGACCGAAGCCGCCGGGCACTATGAGTCCGTCCACGTCCTTAAGCAGATCCTCAACGGTATCTTCCGTAATATCTTCGGAGGAAATCCATTTTATGTTAACCTCTGCGCCGTTGGCTCCCCCCGCGTGCCGGAGAGCTTCCACCACACTTATGTAGGAATCGTGAAGGGAGACATATTTCCCGACCAGGGCAATGGTTACCTTTCTTTCGGGGTTTAAGAGCCGGTCCACCATCTCCGACCATTCCTTAAGATCCGGCTTGTTGTCGGGAATTCCAAGGGCCTCGCAGACCACATCGGCCAGGTGCTCCTTTTCCAGGGCAAGAGGCGCGGCGTAAACAGTGGGGAGGTTTAAGTTCTGTATCACATTTTTCTTCGGAACGTTGCAGAAAAGAGACAGCTTTTCCCTGATATCATCCCCGAGGGGCTTCTCGGTGCGGGCCACTATTATGTCGGGACGGAGCCCCAGGCTCTGCAGCTCCCTCACGCTTGCCTGGGTGGGTTTGGTCTTAAGCTCCTCCGAGGCATGCAGATAGGTTATCAGGGTGACATGAATAAGGATAACATTTTCATGTCCCATTTCCTGCTGGAACTGTCTTATGGATTCGATAAAGGGCTGGCTTTCTATGTCACCTACGGTGCCGCCCACCTCGATTATCGCTATATGCTCCTCGTCCGAGCCGTCATTTCTGTAGAAGCGGCTCTTTATCTCGTTGGTTATATGGGGTATAACCTGCACGGTGCCCCCGCCGTAGTCTCCCCGTCTTTCCTTATTGAGCACGGTCCAGTACACCTTTCCGGTGGTCACGTTGCTCCGTACGTCCAGCTCCTCGTCGGTAAAGCGCTCATAGTGCCCGAGATCCAGGTCTGTTTCCGTTCCGTCCTCTGTCACAAAGACCTCTCCGTGCTGAATCGGGTTCATGGTTCCCGGGTCGATGTTTATATAGGGATCGAATTTCTGGATCGTGACCCTGTAGCCCCGCTCCTTTAACAGTCTTCCCAGCGACGCGGCCGTGATGCCCTTGCCGAGTCCCGAAACCACTCCTCCCGTAACGAAAACATACTTTACCGACATGAACTTCCTCCTATAGGTTTGAATAACCCATCAAAAACCTGTCAACTTCTTTTGCGCATTTCTGTCCCTCGGCTATGGCCCAGACCACAAGGGACTGTCCTCTTCTCATATCCCCCGCGGAAAAGCAGGATGTGTCGCCGATGCGGAAGCTCCCCTCCGGGGTATTCACAGTTCCCCTTTTGCTTAAAGGGGCTCCGAAGGCCTTTGCGGTATAGTCCTCGCACCCCGTAAAGCCCGCCGCTATCAGCAGAAGCTCGCATTTTAAAACCTTTTCCGTACCGGGCACTTCCTTAAGCTTCCCGTTTTCAAAGGCAACCTTAACCGTTTCCACTTCCTTAAGCTGTCCCTTTTTATCCGTCCTGACGCTTTTTACAGTGGTTTCATAAACCCTGGGATCCTGTCCGAAAAGGCAGACAGCTTCCTCATGACCGTAATCCGTTTTCAGTATCCTGGGCCACTCCGGCCAGGGATTCGAGGGAACGCGCTCCGCGGGAGGCTTCGGCAGCATCTCTATGGCCGTGACGCTTTTTGCTCCGAGCCTTATAACCGTTCCGATACAGTCGTTTCCGGTATCCCCCCCGCCCACTATTATAACATTTTTTCCTCCCGCGTCCGTAAAGCCCTTCTCTTTTTTCAACGCCGCCGCGGTATGGTCAGGGGCACGCATAAGAGCCTTTGTGACAAGGGTCAGGAAGTCCACCGCATACATCACTCCCTTTATTTTGCCCGGATCGGCTGCGGGAATATTTCTTGCCTGTTTCGCTCCGCAGCAGAGAACCACGGCGTCGAATTCGTCCGTAAGCTCCTCCGCCGTTTTGTCCTTTCCGATATTAACCGAAGTGCGGAAGACTACTCCCTCTTCTTCCATGAGGCGCCGCCTCCGCTTTATCACCCCTTTATCCAGCTTCATATTGGGGATTCCGTACATCAGAAGCCCGCCGATTTCATCCTCTCTTTCAAACACCTCCACGCTGTGTCCGCGGCGGTTAAGCTCGTCCGCCACCGCGAGTCCCGAGGGGCCGCTTCCCACAACCGCAACCCTTTTTCCGCTTCTTATAGCTGGTATCCTGGGCTTTATATAGCCCTCGGCAAAGGCGGTTTCAATCAGAAACAGCTCGTTATCGTGGACGGAAACCGGATCTCCGTACTGGCCGCACATACAGGCTTTTTCGCAGAGAGCCGGGCATACCCTGCCGGTAAATTCCGGAAAATTCGAGGTCTTCTCCAGTCTCGCGAAAGCGTGCCCCTCATGCCCTTTATAGAGCTCATCGTTCCATTCGGGAATGAGATTATGAAGGGGACAGCCCGTCACCATTCCCGAAAGCTCCATGGCACTCTGGCAGAAGGGAACCCCGCAGTTCATGCACCGGGCGGCCTGCTCCCTGCGCTCGGCCTCCGGAAGGGGCTTATGAAATTCATCGAAATTCAGTATCCGCTCCTTCGGAGGAATATCCGTATTATTCTTTCTTTTATACTCCAGAAATCCGGTATCTTTTCCCATTATGAAAGCTCCTTAAACGCCTCTAAAACAGCGTGCTCGTGATCAATCCCCTGCTCCTCGAACCTGCTGATGAGCGTCAGCATCCTCTGATAGTCGTTCGGCACTATTTTCTTAAAATCCGGGATGAAGGAATCGAAATCCTCAAGAATCTCCCTGCCGAATTCGGAGCCGGTTTCTTTAACATAGTCCTCCAGGATTTCCTTAAGCTCCGCTATGTCATATTTTTCCGTAAGCTCATACAGCGAGGCCATATCCTTATTCATCCTTAAATACAGGGTGTGCTCCCTGTCAAGGACATAGGCCGTTCCGCCGCTCATCCCCGCAGCGAAATTTTTTCCCGTCATCCCGAGGATTACCGCCTTTCCGCCGGTCATATATTCAAGACCGTGATCCCCGCAGCCCTCGGAAACGGCAATGGCACCGGAATTTCTTACACAGAATCTCTCTCCCGCTATGCCGCAGATATAGGCTTTTCCTTCTGTTGCTCCGTAGAGGGCCACATTGCCGATAATGATATTTTCCCTGGCCTTATAGCAGGCGTTTTCCGGGGGCGAGACGATGAGCTTCCCGCCGGAGAGGCCTTTCCCGAAACCGTCATTGGCGTCCCCCTTAAGGCGGATCGTTATCCCCTTCGGAAGAAAAGCTCCGAAGGACTGTCCTCCGCCGCCTCTGGCATTGACGATTATCGTATCGTCCTTAAGTGTATTCTTAAAGTCCTGGGTGACCCTCCCTCCAAGGAGGGTACCGAAGCTCCGGTCGGTGCTGGATACCTCCACGGTAACATCAGCTCCGAAATTTTTCTTTGCCTTCGCCTTTTCATATGCCGGTATAAGCACTCTCTGATCCAGGGTTTTTTCAAGGGCGAAATCATACAGATCAGCCGGCTCGAAATGGCTTTTTTCCCGGAGAGCATAGCTCCTGTCAAGTATGAGGGACAGATCGGTGGAGTTTTCACACCTTGTCCCGGGTATTGCCCTCTCCTTAAGGCAGTCAGTCCTCCCCACCATATCCTCGAGCTTTTTAAAACCGAGAGAGCTCATGATTTCCCGAAGGACTCGCGCGATAAACCTGAAGAAATTGACCACATGCTCCGGCTTCGCCGAAAATCTTTTCCGAAGCTCTTCATTCTGGGTGGCGATGCCCGCGGGACAGCTGTCCTTTGAACAGACCCTCATCATCATGCAGCCCATGCATACAAGGGGGGCAGTGGCAAAGCCGAATTCCTCCGCTCCCAGGAGGGCGGCAATGGCAACATCCCTTCCGGTCATCAGTTTTCCGTCGGTTTCCAGAACCACCCGGCTCCTTAAGCCGTTGTCCAGAAGGGACTTATGGGCTTCCGAAAGCCCCAGCTCCCAGGGAAGCCCCGCGTGATGCACGGAGGAAGAGGGCGCCGCCCCGGTTCCGCCGTCATAGCCCGATACAAGGATCACTCCCGCGCCGGCCTTTGCAACACCGGAGGCTATGGTTCCCACCCCCGCCTCGGACACGAGCTTTACCGATATTCTGGCGCGGTCGTTGGCGTTTTTAAGGTCATATATAAGCTGGGCCAGATCTTCAATCGAATAAATATCATGGTGGGGCGGCGGGGAAATAAGCGAAACCCCGGGGGTTGAGAAACGGATGGACGCCACATGAGGATATACCTTCTTCCCCGGAAGATGCCCTCCCTCTCCGGGCTTCGCGCCCTGGGCCATCTTGATCTGTATTTCCTTCGCGCTCTGAAGATACCGGCTGGTGACCCCGAAGCGTCCCGACGCCACCTGCTTTACCGCGCTGTTTTTATCCGTCCCGAATCTCGCCGGATCTTCTCCTCCCTCTCCGGTATTGGATTTTCCCCCGAAGCTGTTCATGGCCATGGCAAGGGTTTCGTGGGCCTCCCCGGAAAGCGAGCCGAAGGACATGGCTCCGGTCTGGAAGCGCTTCATTATCTCCTCCTCGCTCTCAACCTCCTCAAGAGGCACCGGGTCATTTACCGGATTAAAGGTCATAAGGGCCCTTAAGGTATGGGGTTTATCCTCGGCATCCACCATTGCGGCATATTCCTTAAACCTCTCATAATCCCCTTCCCGTACTGCCCGCTGAAGGGTCACAATGGTCTTCGGGCTGTACATATGGTCTTCCATATCCTCTCCGCTCCTTAAGGAGTGGAAGCCGAAGGAATCAAGGCTGGTGTCGGTGGGAAGGCCCAGCGGATCAAAGGCCTTATCATGCCTGAGCTCCACATCCTCACCTATATCGTTTATTCCTATGCCGCCGACGCGGCTTATGGTTCCGGTAAAGTACCTCTCCGTCATCTCCTCCGACAGGCCTATGGCTTCAAATATCCTTGCGGACTGGTAGGACTGGAGGGTGGAAATCCCCATCTTTGCGGCAATCTTTACCACCCCTTTAAGAAGGGCGTTATTATAGTCTGCAATAGCGGTATGATAGTCCTTGTCGAGAATGCCTCTGTCTATGAGCTCGGCGATGCATTCATGGGCAAGGTAGGGATTCACCGCCCTGGCCCCGAACCCCAGAAGCGCCGCCATCTGGTGGACATCCCTGGGCTCTCCGCTTTCAAGAATCAGAGACACCTTTGTACGCCTCTTCGTACGGACCAGATGCTGCTCCACGGAAGAAACCGCCAGCAGGGAGGGAATGGGCATATGGTTTTCGTCCACCCCCCTGTCCGAGAGAATTATTATGTTTTTCCCTTCCGTAACAAGCCTGTCCACCGAAATATTAAGCTGGTCGAGGGCCCGCTCCAGAGAGGTGTTTTTGTAATATAAAAGGGAAACCTTCGCCGCATAAAAACCCGGCTCGTTCAGTGAGGCAATCTTTAAAAGATCAACTCCCGTAAGCACCGGGTTATTGACCTCCAGCACCCGGCAGTTGCCGCTCTTTTCCATCAGCAGATTTCCGTCGGAGCCTATATAGACCGTGGTGTCCGTAACGATTTTCTCCCTCAGGGAATCAATCGGAGGATTGGTGACCTGCGCAAAAAGCTGCTTGAAATAACAGAACAGCGGCTGGTGGTGCTCCGAAAGCATCGCCAGCGGAATATCCGTCCCCATGGAAACCGTGGGTTCTATGCCGCTTTCCGCCATGGGCATAATCTGCTCCTTAACGTCCTCATAGGTATAGCCGAAGACCTTATAGAGCTTGTCCCGTATTTCCTGGGTATGGGTATATATCTTTTTATTCGGAACCGAAAGGGAATCAAGATGGAGAAGGTAGCGGTCCAGCCACTCGCCGTAGGGCTTTGCGCAGGAATATCTTTCCTTGCATTCCTCATCCGAAACGATGCGGCCTTCCTTTGTGTCCACCAGAAGCATATGCCCCGGAGAAAGACGTGATTTAATCTCAATGTCTTCCTCCGGTATATTTAAAACTCCCACCTCCGATGCAAGGATAAGTCTTCCGTTTTTTGTCACATAGTATCTCGAGGGCCTCAGTCCGTTGCGGTCCAGGGTCGCGCCGAACATCTCCCCGTCTGTGAAGAGCACGGCCGCGGGTCCGTCCCAGGGCTCCATCATCGTGGCGTAATAATGATAAAAATCCTTCCTGTTTTTATCCATGAAATCATTGTGCTTCCAGGGCTCGGGCATCAGGATCATCATGGAAAGAGGGAGCGGCAGGCCGTTCATATAGAGGAATTCCAGGGTGTTGTCCAGCATTGCGGAATCCGACCCCGAGGAAGATATTACCGGATAGACCTTATCCAGCTCTCCCGCAAGAATTTCCGAAACGCAGGTCTCCTCTCTTGCCAGCATCCTGTCGCTGTTTCCCCTGATCGTATTTATTTCTCCGTTATGCGCTATCATCCTGTAGGGGTGGGAGCGCTGCCAGGACGGAGTCGTATTCGTGGAAAAACGGCTGTGAACCACGGCTATGGCGGTTTTGTAGTCCGGTGATTTCAGATCTTCATAAAAGTTCCTCAGCTGCCCCACGAGAAACATGCCCTTATAGACTATGGTTCTCGACGAGAAGGAGCAGATATAGCTGTCCTCGGAGGATTTTTCGTATTCTCTCCTGAGGCAGTAGAGCTTTCTGTCAAAATCTATCCCCTGGTTTACATAATCTGGCCTCTCCACAAAGCACTGGGAGATAAAGGGCATGCAGTTTCGGGCCACCTCTCCCAGAATCCCGGGGCTTATCGGAACGTCCCGCCAGCCGAGAACCTTTAAGCCTTCCTTCTCGGCTATGACCTCCAGCATCCTCTTTTCAAACATGCGTTTCATGGGATTTACGGGCAGGAAAAACATTCCGATGCCGTAGTCGCCGGCGTCCTTTAAGGCAATGCCGGCTTTTTCCGCCGCGCCCTTAAAGAAGGCGTGGGAAATCTGCATAAGAATCCCGACGCCGTCTCCGACCTTTCCGGTGGCGTCCTTCCCTGCCCTGTGCTCCAGCTTTTCCACTATCGAAAGCGCGTCTGACAAAACAGCCGAATCGGGTTTTCCGTTTATGTTTATTACCGCCCCTATCCCGCAGGCGTCGTGCTCCATGTTCAGCATGATTATTCCTCCAATATATCAAGCCGGATTATATACCGCTATTTCCATAGTTCGACAATACCCTCGCGCTGGGATCGTTTACGTCGCACCCTTTCCACTCCTTATTCGGCATCCAGAAATCCGGTATCATCTCCGACTGTCCCGGGTAGTATTTTTCAAATATCTCCCTGTATAACAGGCTTTCCTTTGTGAACGGCGTGGCATGGGAATAATTCGCCCTGCGGCTTTCAAAGTCGCTGTCGGAATACTTTTCTTCCGCATATTCCTTCAGGTCGTCCACCATGGAATGACCCACGGCGTCCGAAAAGGCGGCCTTTTCTCTCTGCAGAATGTCCTCCGGAAGCCAGCCGTCCCTGTCAAAGGCGTGACGCAGCAGATATTTTCCCTTGTTGTAGACATTCATCTTTATCGCCGGATTAAGCCCCATCACATACTGCACAAGCTTCAGATCGCCGAAGGGAACCCTGGCCTCCAGGGAATTGGCGGAGATGCATCTGTCGGCCCGTAAAACATCATAGTAATGAAGCTCTCTTATCCTCTTTTCCGATTCCTCCTGGAAGGACTCTGCGCCCGGAGCAAAGTCCGTGTATTTATAGCCGAACATTTCGTCCGATATCTCGCCGGTTAAGAGCACCCTTATATCCGTTTTTTCATGGATATATTTACAGACAAGATACATTCCCACGCTGGCTCTTATCGTTGTGATGTCGTAGGTTCCGAGAATCTTTATAAGCTCGGGAAGGGTTTCTATAACCTCCTCCTTCGTCATTATAACGTTGGTGTGCTCCGCCCCGATATATTCCGCCACCCTCGCGGCATACTTTGAGTCAATGGAATCGACATCCATCCCTATGGAAAATGTCCTTATCCGGGTTCTCGGCATGAGTCTTGCCGCAATAGCGCAGACAAGTGAGGAATCAAGACCTCCGGATAACAGGAAACCTAAGGGTGCGTCCGCGTCCAGCCTCTTGCTCACTCCGTCCACCAGAAGCTCCCTTATTGTTTCCGCTGCCCTGTCGGCGTTGTCAGCGCTCACCAGCGTCACTCCCGCGGGATCCCTGTAGCGGATGAATTCACCGTTTTTATAATAATATCCGGGAGGGAAGGGGAAAACCTCGTCCACGATGTCCACAATGCCTTTGGGTTCCGAGCAGAAAACTATGGAGCCCCCGGGAAGATAGCCGTAGAAAAGAGGGCGGATCCCTATGGGATCACGGGCGGCCACGAGGCTTTCCGTTTCATGATCGTAGATCACCATCGCGAATTCCGCGTCGAGCCGGCCGAAAAGAGAAACTCCGTACTCCTCGTAGAGCGGAAGGATTATCTCGCAGTCGGAATTACTGACGAATTTATGACCCTTTCCGATAAGCTCCTTCCTCTGCTCCCGCCAGCCGTAAATCTCGCCGTTGCAGATCACTTTGTTTTCCTTATAGGAAAAGGGCTGCATGCCGTAAGCGGTAAGTCCCATTATAGCCAGGCGGTTAAAGCCGAGAAGCGTAGCTCCCGCTTCCTCCATCCTTGTCATATCCGGGCCCCGGGAGGTCAGTCTCGCAAGGCATTCCTCCGCCTTTTCCTTATCAATGGCTGTTTTATCCTCAAATCCGATTATGGCACACATTTCCTGCCCCTGCTCCTTTCGTTTAATGCTTCAAAGAATGTAAAAAAAGGGCGTCTTTGAGGAAACCTCAAAGACGCCCTTGTCTTTTACTTTTTCCGATTTTACAACAGTCTTCCTTTTCTGTCAAACCTTGAACACCTCCCCGTATATAACCGGGCTTTTGTCTCTGATCGTCATTAAGATATTTTTTCTTAAGATTTTTAACAAAAGGATAAGAATTTGAACACATTTTAAACACAACCCGCAAATATAATGTATCTCAGATAGTCAAAACTATCTCCCCCTCATAAGTGTGCGAGATGATGAGAGCGTCTTTTGACGACACTCAATTCAAATGCGCAACACGGGCCGATGGAGCCTCCCCTCCACCGGCCCTTCTCCCGTTTTAAGGGACTTTTCTAATCCTCCAGAAGCGTCAGCGCACTGATATCCGAATCTATCGCCATTGAATAATTCGTATAATACACCACAAACCCGGGTCTGCTTCCGGCAGGCTTCTTCACTTCCTTTTTCCTGACATAGTCAATTTCCACCCTGGTCTGTCCCCTTCCCTTTGAATAATAGGCTGCCAGAGCTCCCGCCTCGTTAAAGGCCCGGTCCGGAATGTTTTCCGGGTCGTGTTCTCCCACATGAAGGATCACATGGGAGCCCGGGAATTTTTTGGCGTGAAACCACCAGTCGGAGGAAGAGGCAAACCGGAAGGTCAGCTCATCGTTCTGATAATTATTCTTTCCCACATAGAGGTCAAAACCGTCGGAAGAGCGGTAATGCAGTGGCTTCGACTTAAATCTTGCCTCACCTTTGGAAACGCTCCTTTTTTTAATATATCCGCTCTCCGAAAGCTCCCGGCGGATAGCTGAAAGATCCGCCTCGGTTTCCGCTATCTCAAGAGCGTTCTGAATGGACATTAAATGCTCCAGCGTTTCCTCTGTCTCCGCTATCAGGACCGTCACCGCTTCCTCCGTACGCTTAAGCTTGCCGTAACGGTCAAAATAATGCTTAGCGTTTTCCTTCATCGAAAGCTCCGGATCCAGGGGAACGGTAAGTGTCTCTCCCTCATGATAAAAATCCGGCGCCTCAAAGGAAGAGGCTCCCTCCTCCACCCCGTAGCCGTAGGTGTTTATGAGTTCCCCGTACAGCCGGTAACGTTCCTTTTTTTCCGTGTCCTCGAGCTGTTTTCTCTGGATATCCAGCTTTTTCGCGCAGCGCTCTATAAGGGTTGCCACAATTTTCCTTAAATCGGCCGAGCGCTGTCGCATCCTTGTATACGCGTTCTTCTCGGCATACCAGGCCTCAAGCAGAGAGCTCACGGAACTATAGTTTACATAACTTAAATCTCCGAACTGGGTGAGCTTAAGGGCGGCAAACTCCAAAGGTTTACCGTTATCATAATAAATCACCGGACTGAACCGCTTATTTGCAATGTCCTCAACAAGTTTACATAACTCTTTATAAAGCTGTCTGACCTTCCCGCTGTCGCCTTCGGGAGAGGCGGTGGAGGCGTCGGGGTCAATTCCCGCACGGAAACAAAGCTCCGATGCCATTACCGGGGAAAGCCCCAGAAATCTCCCCGTCAGGGCCTGTGCCATGCTGCGGGATCCCTCCTCCGTTACTGAACGGAAAAATTCAAAGCTCACTCCCTTAAGGGGATCGGCCTTGGAGGCTGTATTCGGAATAAAATACTCCCGGCCGGGCAGCACCTCCCTCACTGTGCTGACAGAAGCGCTTATATGCTTTATGCTGTCGATTATGCATCCGTCCCCGTCTACGAAAATCAGATTACTGTGCTTTCCCATAAGTTCCAGGGAAAGGAGTTTTTCCGCCTGATCTCCCAGCTCGTTTAGATGCTCGATCCTTATCTGCAGCACCCGTTCCAGCCCCGGCTGGGATACGGATAATATCCGTCCGCCGGAGAGGTGCTTTCGAAGCAGCATGCAGAAGCCGGGAGCCGTCATCGGACTTACCAGATTTTTTTCCGTAAGATAAGCCAAAGGGAGGGAAGCGTTGGCGGACAGTAAAAGCCGCTCGCTTCTCTCCCTTGTCTTTATCGTCAAAAGGATGGCGTCACCCTCCGGCTGGGCAATTTTGCTTATACGCCCGCCGCTTAAACGCCCGTTCAGTTCCGCGGCCAGAGCCGCAATTGTTACACCGTCCAGTGCCACTTAAAACACCTGCGGGCAGAGCCCGTCATACATTGCAATCTCCGAAATCGGGTAGTTTTTGCCTCTCTATTTATTTATACACATGAAAACCGTAAATGGCAAATTATTTTTATATAAAAAAACATGACAACATTCACACCAAAAAGAACTACATTCACGCCACTTTTGTTGTATTTGATAATATTTTGTGCTAAAGCTGTGGGTAATTCCATGAAAAATGAGAGATCAGACTATTAAGGGAGAAAGGCACAGCGAGCTGTGCGGAATAGCTTATGGATAGCCTGACGATGAAGAGGAAGGTGACGGCGCTGCCACGAAAACCGGAGCAGTTTATCAGACAGACGAAGATGACGGTAATAGCGCATCAGAAAAAAAAGAGAATATCCTTACCGACAGCAAGCCATACGGGGATCCGGATACGAGCTGGACAGTCATGATCTATCTTTGCGGGACAAATCTGGAAAGCAAGGGAGGATTCGCAAGTATAAATCTGGAAGAGATATGTGATGCAAAGCTGTCTGATAATGTGAACCTTGTTATAGAAGCCGGCGGGACCAAAAAATGGCAGACCGGAGGAATAACGAACGGAAAGCTCACACGCCTCCATGTTGAGGACGGGGAAATGCTTATTGATGAGGAATGTCCCTCTGCTTCCATGGGAGCTTCCGATACTCTGAGCGATTTTATCAGCTGGGGTGCATCAGAGTATCCGGCAGACCGATATATGCTCGTTTTCTGGAACCATGGCGGAGGAAGTCTTTTCGGCATCTGTCAGGATGAGCTTTTTAACGAGGATACCCTTTCCCTGAAGGAAGTCGAAGCTGCGATAGTGGATGCAAATGTGCCTTTGGAAATAGCAGGCTTTGATGCATGCCTGATGTCGTCTCTGGAAACCGCTGAGACGCTCCAGGGCTATGCCCATTATATGGTGGCCTCCGAGGAGACAGAGCCGGGGGCAGGATGGGATTATACAGAGTGGCTCGAATATCTGTCAGAGAATGCGGGATGTGACGGAAAAAAACTGGGCAGTGTGATCGTTGACAGTTACATGAATAAATGTGCCGCTTATGATGAGGAGAGTATGGCAACACTTTCCGTTACTGACCTTACAAAGCTTCCCGGATTATCGGCTGCATTCAGGAATTATTCCGGAGAGCTTGTATTATCGACGCAGAATTCATCGGATTTTCAGGCCATAGTGCAGGGAGCGGTCCAGTCTGAAAGCTATGGTGAAAGAAGCGGGGATGAAGAGACCTTCGATATGGTAGATCTCGGAGATCTTATGAATAATACGGGAGGGATATTGACAAAGAATTCGGACGATGTATTAAAAGAGCTTGATAAAGTGGTCGTTTACGAATCTCACGGTGCATACCGTTCCAAAGCTTCCGGTCTTTCGGTATTTTATCCGAAGTACATAGATAATGATATTTATCACTCTTATGAACAAATAACCGATAATACCGCATATCTGGAATATGCGAGCATCATGAACGGAGACTGGGACGAGGGAGCCTGGGAGACGGCCTGGCAGGAAGCCTATGAGGATCATAACAGTGAAGATGTGTCCTCCGGAGGGTTCTTTGATTCCTTCTTCAGCTCTGATGACAGCGGGGATGAGTATACTTCCGGCGGTTTTATAGACAGCTTCTTCGGGAGCGATAATAACGAGAATTCAATAAATATTTTCCAGGATCTCAATCCCGTTCAGCCCGGGGATGAGGAGATCAAATTCGAGCAGTTCCTTGATGATGACAACATACTTAATCTGAATATTACCTCGGGGCTTAATCTTGTTAAGGATGTAAGGTTCAGCATTTTGTTTGAACAGGACGAGGAAAACCTGTTGTATATGGGATGTGATACGGATATAAACGCGGATTATGACAAAGGGGAATTCAGCGACAATTTCAGAGGCACCTGGATGACCATCGGAGGAGAGTTTGTCTGCGCGGAGGTCATCGACAGCACGGATGATTATGACTTATATATCATTCCGGCGTACGTAAACGATGAAGAGACCTATATCCGTGCCGTGTATGAATTTGACAGGGAGGCCTTCAGGGTACTGGGAACCTATGACGGCGCTGACGAGAACACTAATCTCAGCGGAAGGGATATCCACCCGCTCAAAAAAGGCGACAAGGTAGATTTCATATTCTATTCTGCGAATATAATGTCTGATGATGATGAAGATCCGGAGGAAGAGATCACGGGAAGCATCATCTGGAGTGATGATACCGAGATGCTGGATGAAGAGATGGCAGACGGCAGATTCTATTACATGTTTGAGATCGTGGATATCTTTGGAAACGAAACAGATTGTGATCCTGTGATCATGGAAATAAAAGACGGCGAAATGTATTCGTATGAGGTGGAGTAACAGGAAGAATCAAAACATTCTTCCAAATACTTAAACAAAAGCGCCAACTTCATCAATTGGCCATCTTGTGCACTTATCACTCTCAATGCTAAAAATGGCCTATCAAGTATTAACAACGCCCATTGCACATACTTATATTCCCTTCCACTAATACTTCCATCATTTTTTATCTTATAATAACCCATTTTCCAGTTTTATTTCCACCCTGACGCTCAATAACCTTTTTTTCTTTCAATGAAGCGAGTATTTTTCTTATATATCCATCAGAATATCCGCTTACAGCAACTAATTCTTTTATCGTGATACTAGAATTTTGACTTATAAAATCGATAACACGATGCTCAGCCTCATTAATACTGACTTCATTATCAGCGCCTGTTCCATCACTATTCTTTTTCTCATAATTAAACGCAATAGTAACATTAACAACGTTTTCCATACTATCAAAAGCCTGTTTTCCATAATTGCTTATGATAATAGGAATGCCATGGCCGGTTTGTTCTACATATCCCAATTGACCGAATATTTTTTGGAGTTTGGAGTTTACCGGCTTACTGATTCCTTTGTAGAACTCTTCTCTATTTAAATCT